>JAGOCV010000003.1 GCA_017998575.1 Burkholderiaceae bacterium | reverse complement strand
ATCGAACTCGAACACGCCCACCGGGCCGTTCCAGACGATGGTGCCAGCCGCCTTGAGCTGATCGGCCAGCAGCGCGGCCGTCCTGGGGCCGATGTCGAGAATCAGGTCGTCGGCGTCGACGTCGGCGGCGGCCTTGACCGTGGCCGGCGCGTCGGCGGCGAAGGTCTTGGCCGTCACCACATCGACGGGGATCGGCACGGCGGCGCCGCGCGCCTTCATGGCCTCGATCACGGCCTTGGCCTCGCCCACCAGGTCGGGCTCGGCCAGGCTCTTGCCGATCGGCAGGCCCGCGGCCAGCAGGAAGGTGTTGGCGATGCCGCCGCCCACGATCAGGCCGTCCACGTTCTTCGCCAGGCTCTGCAGGATGGTGAGCTTGGTGCTGACCTTGGAGCCGGCGACGATGGCCACGAGCGGGCGCTTCGGGTTGGCCAGGGCCTTGGAGATGGCGTCGATCTCGGCCGCCAGCAGCGGGCCGGCCGAGGCCACGGGCGCGAACTGCGCGATGCCGTAGGTGGAGGCCTCGGCGCGGTGGGCGGTGCCGAAGGCGTCATGCACGAAGATGTCGCACAGGGCTGCGAGCTTTCTGGCCAGCGCCGGATCGTTCTTCTTCTCGCCCTTGTTGAGGCGGCAGTTCTCCAGCAGCACGACCTCGCCGGGTGCCACCTGCACGCCATCGGTCCAGTCGTTCACCAGCTTCACTTCGCGGCCCAGCAGCTCGCCCAGGCGTGCCGCCACAGGCGCGAGCGAGTCGGCGGGCTTGAATTCACCTTCGGTGGGGCGGCCCAAGTGGCTGGTCACCATGACGGCGGCGCCGGCCGCCAGGGCCATCTCGATGCAGGGCACGCTGGCGCGAATGCGTGTGTCTTCGGTGATGCGACCGGTCTCGTCCTGCGGCACGTTGAGGTCGGCACGGATGAAGACGCGGCGGCCACGGGCCTCGCCGTTGGCGCACAGGTCGGAAAAGCGGATGACGTTCATGGAATGACGATGGGGGAGATGTGTAGTTGCGATGGATCGGGCGACGCGTGCGCCGCAGCGCCGTCCCGTGGCAGCCATGGCCGCCGGAGGCAGCCTTGCATTGTAGGAGCCGCCCCGCGGCGGCCCGCTACCAGCCCAGCCCGATGTGCAACGGAAGGAACACCGCCATGCCGACCACGATGGTCACCAGCACGTCGCGCCGCCACCAGAAGGCGAGGGCACCGGCGGCCGCGCCGAAGATCCGGGCATCGAGCACGCTGCCGATGAGCGCGCCCTGCGTCATCACCACCTCGGGCGTGATGACGGCCGCCAGCGCGGCGATGGGCGCGTACTGCAGGCCGCGCTCGGCCCAGTGGGGCAGGCGCCAGGGGCGGCTGAAGAACATGAAGAAGGAGCGCGACAGCACCGTGACCGCGCCCAGGCCCACGATCACCAGCAGCGTCCAGGCGTCGGTGACGTCGTGCGTCATGGGCGCACCGCCTCGCCGGGCCGCGCGACGCGTTCGGCACCCAGCATCAACAGCACCGCCGCGCCGATGGCCAGCACGATGTTGAGCTTGAGCGGCACCGCATAAGCCGCCACCGACACCACGGCGGCCACCGCCGCCGCCAGCACCCGCAGCCGCGTGGACGCCAGCGAGCTCATGATGCCGATGAGGCACAGGATGCCCGCGAAGCCCAACCCCCATTGCGTCGGAATGGCGTTGGCGGCGATCACGCCGATCAGGCTGGGCACCATCCAGCCGAACCATTGCACGAGGCAGTTGCCGGCCAGATAGGCTTCCTGCGCGCGCTGGCCTGCGGGGTCCACCGACGGATGCGGGAATTTCTGCGTGAACAGCACGTAGGTGGCGTCGCCGGTGAAGTAGCCATGCGCCACGCGCAGCCAGCGCGGCAGATGCGCGAAATACGGGCGCAGGTGCAGGCTGAACACCACGAAGCGCAGGTTGACGCAGAAGGCCGCCGCCAGGATCACAGGCACCGGCGCGCCCGCCATGATCAGCGGCACCGAGGCGAGTTGCGCGCTGCCGGCGAACACGATGAGCGTCATGGCGATGGCTTCGAACACGCTCATGCCCGACTTGACCATGGCCACGCCGGTCATCAGCCCCCAGGCCATGGTGCCAGGCACCAGTGGAAGCATCTCGCGCACGCCATCGCGGAATGACGGGTGCTGGCGCAGCGAGGGCAGGAAGAACACCGTGCCGGATCTTTCAGCGGCGGACGATGGCGTCGAAGGCCATACCGGGCTCGATGCGCAGGCCGCGCACGAACTCGGCCACCGGCAAGCGCCGGCCTCCGGCCCGCTGCAGCTGCAGCAGCGCCAGAACACCATCGCCGGTGGCCACGCGCACGGCGTCGGGCACGACCTCCAGCACCTGGCCGGGCGTGCCCGTGCCCGGCTCGGCACGCGCGGCCCACACCTTGACCGGCTCGCCGGCCAGATGGGCCAGGGCGCCGGGGAACGGGTCGAAGGCGCGGACCCGGCGCTCAATCACGGTGGCGGGCAGCTGCCAGTCGATGGCGGCCTCGTCCTTCTCGATCTTGTGGGCGTAGGTGATGCCTTCGGCCGGCTGCGGCGTGCGCGGCAACGGGCCGTCGGCCGCCCGGCGCAGCGCCTGCACGATCAACTCGCCGCCGAGAACGGCCAGCCGGTCGTGCAACGCGGCCGTGGTGTCGGCCGCACCGATGGGCAGGCGCGATTCGAGCAGCATGTCGCCGGTGTCCAGCCCCGCGTCCATCTGCATGATCGTGATGCCTGTCTCGGCATCGCCCTCCTCGATGGCGCGGTGGATGGGCGCAGCGCCCCGCCAGCGCGGCAACAGGCTGGCGTGGATGTTGAGGCAGCCCAGGCCGCGATCCTGCGCCATGGCGTCCAGCACCCATTGCGGCAGGATGAGCCCATAGGCCGCGACCACCATCACATCGGCCCGGGCGGAAGTGATGGCCTGGCGTGCCGCACTGGCGTCGTCCGGATACTTGCCATCCAGGCGCAGGCTGCGCGGCTGCGCTACGGCCATGCCGTGCTCTTGCGCAAACTGCTTGACGGGAGAGGCCTGCAACTTCATGCCGCGTCCCGCGGGGCGGTCGGGCTGGGTCAGCACCAGCGGCACCTCGATACCCGCAGCGTGCAGCGCCGCGAGGGCCACGCGCGCGAACTCGGGCGTGCCGGCGAAGATGGCCTTCATCGGGCGCACCGCCTGAAGCAGCGAACCCGGCCCCACCTGCCGGGCCTCATTCGTAGGCAGCCGGGCGGGGACGCTCTTCGCCGCGCGAGACCTTGCGCACCACGCCCGCAGGATCGATGTGCACGCCCAGCACCCAATCCCAGTAGTAGTCCTGGTAGCGGTAGATCCAGACGTCGCCGTCGAAACTCCAGACGCGTTCCACACGGGCCGGTCGGCCGAAGGCGCGGAGCACGTCGTCGCGCGTCCACGCATCGATGCGGATGCGGTCGAACACGAACGGATCCATGGCCTGCTCGACCGGCCGCGCCAGCCGGCCGTCGGCGCCGAGGTCAAGGTTGTAGACCTGCTGGCCGCCGGGCTGGCGCGAGTACTGCAGGCGTTCGCCGCCCTCGGGCAGGCGGTAGGTGGCCGTCGGCTGGCCCAGGCGCTGGACGATATCGGCGCGAGGCGTGCCGACATCGGTGAACTGCGGCACGGCAGCGCAGGCCGACAGCAGCAGGGCGGCCAGGCCGGCTGCGGCCCAGCCAGCCAGGCGGCGCCAGGGGAGTGTGGCGGTGGGGGTCAAGATACTTCCTCCTCGCGCAGTTGCTTGACCAGCTTGGTCTTGATGCGGTTGCGCTTGAGCGGCGAGAGATATTCGACGAACACCTTGCCCGCCAGATGGTCCAGCTCGTGCTGCACACAGATGGCCAGCAGGCCTTCGGCCTCGATGGTGCGCAGGGCGCCCTGGTCGTCCAGCGCCTTCACGTGCACGGCCACGGCGCGTTCGACGCCGTCGTAGATGCCGGGCACCGACAGGCAGCCTTCGTCGCCTTTCTGGCGGTCGGCGCTGTACCAGGTGATTTCGGGGTTGATGAGGACCAGGGGCTGGTCGCGCTCTTCCGAGACGTCGATCACCACCACGCGCTCATGCACGTTGACCTGGGTGGCTGCCAGGCCGATGCCGTTGGCGTCATACATCGTCTCGAGCATGTCGGCCACGAGGGTGCGGATTCGGTCGTCCACTGTCTGCACCGGCTTGGCGACGGTGGACAGGCGCGGGTCGGGGTAACGGAGAATGCTCAGTTTGGCCATGGGCGGGGTCCGGAATGTCGTTATTTTCGCCACTTTTGCCGCGACGCGCCGATGCAGAGCGCCATAAACATTGCCCAATCAAGGGCTTGGGCCCAAAATCAACAGTGAATTGTCAAGTTCTGTCGCGAATTGAAACGCGCGGCGGCCCCGGGGGCGTGATGCAACATACAACGAACGATCTGATCGAGGCAGGAAACCTGGCGCAAGTGCCCCGTATGCGGGCTTTGGCCATGGGGCTGGCGGCAGTGATCGGCGGTCTGTCGGCCCTGCCGGCCACCGCCCAGAACTATCCCGTCACCACCGATCAGCGCGCCACCGCGCAACAGGTCGCCCAGACCGGCGTGCCACTGTCCGAACTGGCACCCGGAGCTCCTGACAGCTACACGGTCAAAAGCGGCGACACGCTGTGGGCGATTTCCGGCATCTTCCTGCGCAGCCCGTGGCGCTGGCCCGAACTGTGGGGCATGAACCTCGAAGACATCCGCAACCCGCACCGCATCTATCCGGGCCAGCAGCTGTTCCTCGACAAATCCGACGGCCGCGCCACGCTGCGCACCCGCATGGCCGGCAACGGCGGGCCCGTGGACACGGTGCGCGTGTCGCCGCGCACCCGCTACGAATCGCTGGCCGACCTGGCCCTGCCCACGCTCAAGCCCAACCTGATCGAGCCGTTCCTGGCCGAGCCGGTGGTGGTCGACGCCGCCACGCTGCAGCAGGCACCGCGCATCGTGTCGGGCCAGGAAGACCGCGTGCTGATCTCCAAGGGCGATCGCGCCTATGCCCGCGGCCCCGAAGCCGCGCCGATGCGGCTCGCGCCGGGCCAGCCGCGTGACTGGCGCGTGTTCCGCAACGCCGTGCCGCTGGTGGATCCGCGCACGTCCGAAGTGCTGGGCTATGAGGCGCAATACATCGGCAAGGCCGAGCTCGTGCGCGGCGAAGCCACGCGCGAGATGCCTGGCAAGGACAAGCCGGTGACCGAGATCATCCCCGCGACGGTGGACATCGTCGCCACCAAGGAAGAGATCCGCGCTGGCGACCGCATGCTGCCCGAGCCGCCGCGCCAGCTCGTGAGCTACACGCCCCGTGCGCCCCAGGGCCCGGTCGACGGCTCGATCGTGTCGGTGTATGGCAGCGCCGTGCGCTTCGCCGCGCAGAATCAGGTCGTCGTGCTCAACCGCGGCACGCGCGACGGCATCGAGAGCGGCCACGTGCTGGCCATCGTCAAGAGCGGCGCCAGGGTGACCGACCGCGATGGCGACAAGATCACCCAGCTGACGCTGCCCGACGAGCGCAACGGCCTGTTGATGGTGTTCCGCCCCTTCGAGCGCGTTTCGTACGCGCTGATCCTCGAGATCACCGAAGGTGTGAAAATCGGCGACCGCGTGATCAACCCACGCTGAGTGCCGCGCGCCGCTGGTGTGCGGCGTCCGTTTCACACCAGGGAGCAAGGGCCCACAGAGGCCCGGCACGACAATGGTCTTTCCGACACCCGGCCGCGAAGAACTCGCGGCCTGGCTGCGTCTTGCAGCCAGTCCCGGCGTGGGAGCGCTTTCCGCGCGCCGCCTGCTCGCCGCCTTCGGTTCGCCCGAGGCCATCCTGGGCCAGTCGGCCCGGGCACTCCAGCAGATCGTCTCCCCCGCGCAGGCCGAGGCGGTGTTGTCTCCCCCGCCCGGCATCGATGAGCTGGTCGAGCGAACCTGGCGCTGGCTCGGCGAAGCTGCGCCAGCCACCCAACGCCACATCGCGACGCTGGGCGATCCGCTCTATCCGCCAGCGCTGCTGCAAACCGAAGATCCACCGCCGCTGCTCTACCTGCTCGGCCAGGTCGAGGCGCTGGCGTGCATGGAAGGGCGCGCGCTCGCCATCGTCGGCAGCCGCAATCCCACGCCTCAGGGCGTCGCACACGCCACCGCCTTCGCGCGATCCTTCGTGCAGGCAGGGCTCACGGTCGTCTCGGGGCTGGCCCTGGGCATCGACGGCGCCGCGCACGCCGGGGCGCTGGAGGGCGCGGGCAGTCATGCTCTGGCCACCGTGGCCGTGGTGGGCACGGGACTCGACCGCGTCTATCCCTCGCGCCACCGTGAACTGGCGCACCGCATCGCCCAGCACGGCGTGCTGATGAGCGAACTGCCGCTGGGCACGCCGCCGCTGTCGCCCAACTTCCCGCGCCGCAATCGCATCATCGCGGGCCTCTCGCAGGGCACATTGGTGGTGGAGGCCGCGCTGGCGTCCGGCTCGCTGATCACGGCCAGGCTGGCGATCGAGCAGAACCGCGAGGTGTTCGCGATTCCCGGCTCCATCCACTCGCCGCAGTCGCGTGGCTGCCACGCGCTGATCCGCCAGGGCGCCAAGCTGGTCGAGACGGCGCAGGATGTGCTCGAAGAGCTGCGCCTGCCCGCGCCCGCGGACCGCGAGGCGGAGCCGCCGGCGGGCACCGCGTCGTCCGAGGGCGCCGACGCCGATCCGCTGCTGGCCTGCCTCGGTCACGACCCGGTGAGCCTGGATGCGCTGGCCGCCCGCACCGGCTACGACACCGCGACGCTGCAGGCCAGGCTGCTCGACCTCGAACTCGATGGCCAGCTCGCGCGCCTGCCGGGTGGTCTGTTCCAGCGGCTGGTGCGCGCCTGAGCCTCATGCGAACTGCGCTATATTGGTTTCCATGTTCCAGGTGCTCGTGTTCGTCTATGAAAACTACTGGCGCGGCGACGCGTGCCCCGAACCCGAGCAACTGGGACGCAAACTCAGCGCGGTGGGCTTCGAGCAAGAGGAAATCCGCGAAGCGCTGATCTGGCTCGACGACTTGCGCCGGGCCACGATGCCGGCAACCCCGGCGGCGGCCGACGGCGGCACGCGTTACGACACCGTCGTCGCCGCCTCGCCTCAGAGCATGCGTGTCTATTCGGTGGCCGAGCAGGACCACCTGGGTGCCGAATGCCTGGGCTTCCTGAGCTTCCTCGCGTCGGCCGGCATCCTGTCGCCCCAATTGCTGGAGATCGTGATCGACCGGGCCATGGCCGCGCGCGGCGGGCCGGTTGCCGCCGACGAGCTCAAGATCATCGTCCTGATGGTGTACTGGAGTTCGGGGCTCGAGCCCGACTCGCTCGTGCTCGACGAACTCTGCGACGACACGCGCGCCCGCGTCGCGCATTGAGCGGGGCCGCCCGGCGGCGGCCGCGGCTCAGTTGAGCAACCGCTCCGGATTGGCGTCGAGCTTGGCCAGCGCCTCGCGTGTGGCACGCACCGTGAGCGTTTCCTCTTCCGTGGGCACCAGAAGGCCCGCCTGCAGATAAGAGGCCAGACGACGCGCCTGGATGAGATAGCTGTGACCGGTGGCGGTGGCGAACAGGTGCAGCTGGCGGCGATCGCTGCGCCAGACGAACTGCACCTGCGTGACGCGCCCGTTGTGGTCGAGCGAGAACCAGCTGCCCAGCTGGAGCTCGTTGACCCACGCCAGCATGGCCTCGGTCGGGCGGGAGCCGCCATCGGCCACGATCTCGATGCTGGCCGCATCCATGCCAAGCATCAACTCCAGACTCTCGGCATCGAGGGGCAACTCGCCCATGGCCTCATCGGAGACGAAATCTTCCAGGCTGGCCAGCTGGCGCGCCATGGCGTCGATCTGCTGCTGCTGGATCGATTCGGTCTTGGACATGAAGGCGTCGGCCAGCGTGTTGCCGATGGTCTTGATGTGCGCCTCCTGATCGTCGCCCACCACGCCCAGCAGCGTCATGCCCTGGCGCAGGCGCTGCAGCAGTTGCGGCAGTTCCTGGATGACTCGCGCGCGGTCGTTGCGGTTGGGCTTGGCACTGGCGGCCCACACCAGGTCGGTGGCAGCCTTGCGCAGCAGGCGCGTGTCCTCATGCTGCGGGCCATGCTTGACGGCGGCCATGGCCAGCACCTCGGCCCAGACCTTGAACAGGAATTCGCGGATTTCGTCGCGAACCGGCACGTTGTCGAGCACCTTGCGCAGCTCGATCGTGTACTGGATCGCCATCGTCTCCTTCTGCTCCACCTGCTGCGCCACGCTGACCACACGCTGCGTGGCGTCGCTGTGGGTGAGGTACTTGGCAAGGAAGGCCTGGAATTCGTCGAGCACCAGCTGAAACACGCGCCGGCCGGTCTCGGGGTATTGCTCGATCACCTGCACCACGCGCTTGATCTCGGCTTCCATGGCACTGCCATTGATGGCGCCACTGTCGAAACCCATCACGCTCGAGCCCATGCGGTCGATGAGCTGGCGCGCCGGATGCTGCAACGTGCTGAAGAATTCGTTTTCGGCGACCGCCACGCGCAACACGGGCATCTGCAGCCGGGCAAACCACACGCGCACGTTGGCGGGAATGCGCTCCTCGGCCAGGATGCTCTGGAACATCAACGCCACGATCTCGATCGTGGCTTTCTCGGCGCCGGTGGAAGCGCGGGCCTTGAGATCGGTCGTGCGCTGGCGCAGGGCCGTGGCCGTCTGCTGAAGTGCGGCGATGTCGTAGCCGCCAGCCGCTGGCTCGGCCGGCGCCACCGGCGCAGCCTGGAAATCGCTGAAAGCCTGCGCCAGCATGGGCGAAGGGCCGGTCACCCGTGTCTGCTCGAACTCGGGCACGCGGTCGATCAGCAGGCGCTTGAGGCTGCCGAGCACGCCCTGCGCCCGCATGCGCGCCCGCGCCAGCGGCGTGGTCGCGGTCATCATGCGCGTTTCCTCGAGCGTTCCGCCCGAATGCGCGTGCTCGCGCGGGCCGCCACTGCCCGTGTGCACTTCACCCGGCCGGGACAGGCCGGTGTTGGGCGCATGCGGGCCCGAGCTCAGCGTGGACGGCCCGGACAGGCCCGTGGTCGCGGGCGCTGGCCGCGACACGCCCGACGAAGGCGCGCGGCGAAGCAGCGGCTTGAGATCGATGTCGGGCATCACCTCGCGCTGGATCAGGAATTCGTTGGCATGGCGGTAGGCCTGCACCAGCCGTTCGGTCATGACTGCCGGCACGATGTCCTGGACTTCGTGCCAGACCGGCCGCGAGAGCGTGGCGGCCAGCCATTGCTCGACCATGAGCTGGGCGACGACCTCGGGCTTGAGGATGTCGCCATCGCCCAGTTCGGGCTGGTCTTCGAGCTGCTGCACGCGCAGCTTGAGATCGTTGAGCTCCCAGCTCACCTTGTCGAGTACCGACAGCACGATGCGCGAGGAGAGGATCTTGTTCTCGACCACCTCGTCGCCCAGCAGCTCGAACTTCATCGCGGCGAGCCTGACCTGGGCCGTGGCCGTGGGCGGCACGACCGCCGCGCGCCAGGCGCGCACCACACCGGCCAGCCAGGTGCGGTAGAGCTTCTGGTATTCGAGGAAGGCGTCGCGGCGGATCTGCATCTCGCGCGCGTTGCCGCTCTGCTCGGCCAGGCCCTGGAGCCGTTCGAGCATGGCCTGCCCCAGCTCGGGCAGCAGGCTTTCGATTTCGACGAGGAACCGCTCCCGCACCTGCCGCGCCAGCAGCAGGTTCTGATCTCGGGAGCGGGGGGCGTTCATCCTCGCGTCAGACCGTGGCGCCTGCGTTGGGATCGTTGGGGTCGCCCTCGCGGCGCGCTGGCGCCTTGATGAGATCCTCGCGCGTGACGCCCAGCCACATGGCCACGGCCGCACCGACGAATACCGACGAGTAGATGCCGAAGCAGATGCCGATGGTCAGCGCGAGCGAGAAATAGAAAAGCGTCGGGCCGCCGAAAATCAGCATCGACAGCACCATCATCTGGGTGGAGCCGTGCGTGATGATGGTGCGGCTGATGGTGGAGGTGATCGCGTTGTCGATGACCTCGGGCGTGCTCAGCTTGCGGTACTTGCGGAAATTCTCGCGGATCCGGTCGAAGATCACGACCGATTCGTTCACCGAGTAGCCCAGCACCGCCAGCACCGCCGCCAGCACGGCCAGCGAGAATTCCCACTGGAAGAAGGCGAAGAAGCCCAGGATGATGACGATGTCGTGCAGGTTGGCGACGATCGACGCGACGGCGAACTTCCATTCGAAGCGGATGCCGAGGTAGATCATGATGCCCACCACGACGAACGCCAGCGCCATCAGGCCGTTGGTGACGAGTTCGTCGCCCACCTGAGGGCCGACGAATTCGGTTCGCTTGAGCGTGACGCCCTCGTCGGCGGCCTTGAGGGCCACGAGCACGCGCTCGCTCTGCTGCGCGGAAGTCTGGCCCTGCTGCACCGGCAGGCGGATCATGACGTCGCGCGAGGTGCCGAAGCTCTGCACCTGCACGTCGCTGTAGCCCAGGCCGGTGACGGTGGTGCGCACCTTTTCCATGTTGGCCGGCTGCGAGTAGCTGACCTCCATCAGCGTACCGCCCGTGAATTCCACCGACAGGTGCAGGCCCTTGGTGGCCAGGAAGAACACCGCGAGCAGGAAGGTGACCAGCGAGATGATGTTGAGGACGATCGCATTCCGCATGAACGGAATGGTTTTCCTGATTCTGAAGAATTCCATGCTGAATCCCCTTCAATCCGCTCGGGCGACCGGTGTGCCGCCTTCGGGCCGCCACACTGTGCCGATCGACACGGACTTGAGCTTTTTCTGGCGACCGTACCACAGATTGGTCAGGCCACGCGCGAAGAACACGGCCGAGAACATCGAGGTCAGGATGCCGATCGAGTGCACCACCGCAAAGCCGCGGACCGGGCCCGATCCGAAGGCCAGCAGCGCCAGCGCCGCGATCAGGGTGGTGACGTTGGAGTCGAGGATGGTGGCCCAGGCGCGCTCGTAGCCGGCATGGATGGCCGCCTGCGGCGCCGCACCGTTACGCAGCTCTTCACGTATGCGTTCGTTGATGAGCACGTTGGAGTCGATCGCCATGCCCAGCGCCAGCGCCATGGCGGCAATGCCGGGCAATGTGAGCGTGGCCTGCAGCATCGACAGGATGGCCACCAGCATCAGCAGGTTGAGCGCCAGCGCGATGGCCGACACCACGCCGAACAGCGCGTAGTACAGGATCATGAACACCGCGATGGCCACGAAGCCCCAGGCCACGCTGTGGAAGCCCTTGCTGATGTTCTCGGCACCCAGGCTCGGGCCGATGGTGCGCTCCTCGATGATTTCCATCGGCGCGGCCAGGCCGCCGGCGCGCAGCAGCAGCGCCAGCTCGTTCGCAGCCTCGGTCGTGCCCATGCCCGTGATCTGGAACTGGTTGCCGAACTCGCCCTGGATGCGGGCGACCGTCAGCACCTCGCCCTTGCCCTTCTCGAACAGGATGGCGGCCATGAAGTTGCCGATGTTGGTGCGCGTGGTGTCCCGCATCTGGCGGCCACCCTTGCTGTCCAGCGTGACCGACACGGCCGGCTGGTTGTTCTGATCGGGGCGCGGCTGGGCGTCGGTGAGCATGTCGCCGGCGGCGATCACCTCGCGATGCACGATGACGGGCGCGCCTCGGCCTTCCGTGAAGCGCTCGCGGCCGAACGGCACGGGCGAAGAACCACCGAGCGCGGCCTGCGCGGCCGCCGACATGTCGGCCAGGCGGAATTCGAGGTTGGCCGTGCGTCCGAGGATGTCCTTGGCCTTGGCCGTGTCCTGCACGCCAGGCAGTTGCACCACGATGCGGTCCAGGCCCTGCTGCTGGATCACCGGCTCAGCCACGCCGAGTTCGTTGATCCGGTTGTGCAGGGTGGTCATGTTCTGCTTGAGCGCCTGCTCCTGCACAAGGCGGGCCGCAGCCGGCTTGATGGAAGCCGTGAGCTTGTACTCGCTTCCATCGGGCCCGCCCACGGCTTCGAGGTCGGGCACCTGATCGCGGATGATGCCCAGCGCCGTCTGCAGCCCTTCGTTGTCGCGGAAGCGCACTTCCACGGTCTGGCCATTGCGGACGATGCCGGCATGACGCACATTGCGCTCGCGCAGCACGGTGCGGATGTCCCCTGCATACGACTCGGCGCGTTTGGTGAGCGCGCCCTGCATGTCCACCTGCAGCATGAAGTGCACGCCGCCGCGCAGATCCAGACCCAGGTACATGGGGTGGGCGCCCAGGCGTGCCATCCAGGCCGGGGAGCGGGGCAACAGGTTGAGCGCGACCACGTACGACGGGTTGGCAGCGTCGGGCACCAGGGCGCGCTCGATGGCGTCCTTGGCCTGGATCTGCGTGTCGGTGGAATCGAGCCTCACACGAACCGAGGTGCCGTCGAACTGCACCAGATCAGGCGTGATGTTGGCGGCCCGCAGGGCCTCCTCGACGCGGGATTGCACGGCGGTGTCGACCTTGACCGTGGTCTTGGCGGCCGACACCTGCACGGCAGGCGCTTCGCCAAAAAAATTGGGCGCCGTGTACAGCGCCGCAACGATCAACACGATCACCATGATCGCGTACTTCCAGACCGGATAACGGTTCATGTTCTCGCCTGGCTTGGGAAAGATGGCGATCCGCGCGCCGGCTACCCGCCGGCCTGCGGACCGTGGATGGCTGCTTACTTGACGGTGCCCTTGGGCAGCACCTGGACCACGGCGCTGCGTTGCAGCTGGATCTCGACGCCTTCGGCCACTTCGAGCCCGATGTGGGTTTCGCCGAGCCTGGAAACCTTGCCCAGCAGGCCGCCGGCGGTGGCGACTTCATCGCCCTTGGCCAAGGCTTCGATCATGGCGCGATGCTCTTTCTGGCGCTTCATCTGCGGACGGATCATGACGAAATACAGCACCACGAACATCAGCACCAGCGGCAGCATGCCGCCCAGCGACGACATCATGCCGCCCGCGCCGGTGGCTGCGGTCTGAGCATAGGCAGAAGAAATGAACACAGGCAACTCCACAGGAGATATTTGAAACAACGCGAACCCGCCGACTGGCACACGGCCACGCGGGGCCGCGCCGCAGGGGCGGGACAACCTCGGGATTGTATGCGGCGCCCCCGGCTCCCTTGCGTCCATGTCCGCCGCCCGGCGAAGGACATTGAGCCGGGTGGGCGAGGCCGCCGCACAAGCGCTCAGGCGGCCTGCCGGACAGGCGTCTCGGGCTGGCGCCAGCGCGCCATCAGCTCGCCCCAGCGCATGCGCGTGGCCGTGAGGTTGCGCTCTTTCACATGGCCGAAGCCCTTGATCTGTTCCGGCAGGCGGGCAATCTCGATGGCCTGCGGGTGGCGCTCGGCCGACAGGCCCGCCAGCAGCTCATCGACCGTGACGCGGTACTCGTCCACCAGGGCGCGTTCGGTGCGCCGCTCGTCGGTGTAGCCGAACACGTCCAGCGCCGTGCCGCGCAGGAACTTCAGCCGCGCCAGCACGCGGAAAGCATGCAGCATGGCCGGGCCGAAGCGCTGCTTCTGCAGTTCGCCGCGCGCGTTGCGCCTGGCGAGCAGCGGCGGCGCCAGGTGGTAGTGGGCGCGCCAGTCACCCTCGAACATCTCGGCCAGGCGGGCGAGAAACGCCGGATCGCTGTGCAGCCGGGCCACTTCGTATTCGTCCTTGTAGGCCATGAGCTTGAACAGGTTGCGCGCCACGGCTTGCGCCAACTGGGTCTTGCCAGTGGCGGCCTGCTCGGCCAGCCGAACCCGTTCGACGAGATCGGCGTAGCGTGCGGCGTAGCCAGCACTCTGGTAGGCCGTGAGGAACTCCACGCGGCGCGCCACGAGACCCTCCAGCGTCTCGCGACGCTTGAGTTCGATCACCTGCGCGGGCGCAACCAGCTGGCGCAGCGCGGCCAGGTCGTGCGCGGCACGGCGGCCCCATTCGAAGGCAGTCTTGTTGGCCTCCACGGCCACGGCGTTGAGCTCGATCGCCCTCAGAAGCGACTCGTGCGCCAGCGGCACCCAGCCCTTCTGCCAGGCGTAGCCGAGGATCATCGGGTTGACATAGATGCTGTCGCCCATGAGCTTCGTCGCCATCCCGTCGGCATCGAATGCGCCCACGTGATCGACGCCCACGGCCTGTGCGATGGCGGCCACACAGGCTTCGGCAGGGCTTTGCCAGTCGGCGTTGCGCACGAAGGCCGCCGTGGGGGTGCCGTGCGAATTGAGCGCGACGTGGGTACGCCCCTCGCGCATGCGCAGCACGGTTTCCTTGCCGGCCGTGACCAGCGGATCGCAGCCCAGCACCAGGTCGGCCGCCGCCATGGACACGCGCGTGGTGCGGATGTCGTCCTGATGCGCACCGATGAGTACGTGGCTCCAGGTGGCGCCGCCCTTCTGCGCCAGGCCCGCCGCATCCTGCGTGACGATGCCCTTGCCTTCGATGTGTGCGGCCATGCCCAGCAGTTGCCCGATGGTGATCACGCCGGTGCCGCCCACACCGGCGACCACGATGCCCCAGGGCTGCGCGAGCATCGGCGGTGCCGGCTCGGGCAGTGGCCCCATGGAGAACGGCGAAGGCGCGGCCGGCCCTTTGGCCTTCTTGCGCAACTGCCCGCCTTCGATGCTCACGAAGCTGGGACAGAAGCCCTTGAGGCAACTCATGTCCTTGTTGCAGGTGCTCTGGTTGATGGTGCGCTTGCGGCCGAACTCGGTCTCCAGCGGCTCCACCGACAGGCAGTTGGACTGAACGCCGCAATCGCCGCAGCCCTCGCACACCAGGTCGTTGATGACGACGCGCCTGGCCGGATCGGCCATGGTGCCGCGCTTGCGCCGGCGGCGCTTCTCGGTAGCGCAGGTCTGGTCGTAGATGATGACCGTCGTGCCCGCGATCTCGCGGAACTCGCGCTGCACGGCGTCCAGCGTGTCGCGGTGCTGGATGGCGATGCCGGCTGGCAGGTCCTGCACGTCGCGGTACTTCTCGGGCTCGTCCGTGACGATGGTGATCTTCTTCGCGCCCTCGGCGCGCATGCTCTGCGCGATCTGCACCACCGAATGGCCTTCGGGCCGCTCGCCCACCTGCTGGCCGCCGGTCATGGCCACGGCATCGTTGTAGAGAATCTTGTAAGTGATGTTCACCTCGGCCGCGATGCTCTGGCGGATCGCCAGCAGGCCGCTGTGGAAATAGGTGCCGTCGCCCAAGTTGGCGAACACGTGCTTCTCGTTGCTGAAGGCCTGCTGGCCCACCCACGGCACGCCCTCGCCGCCCATCTGCGTGAAGCCGATGGTGGAACGGTCCATCCACGTGGCCATGAAGTGGCAGCCGATGCCGCCCAGCGCGCGCGAGCCCTCGGGCACCACGGTGCTGGTGTTGTGCGGGCAACCCGAACAGAACCAGGGCTGGCGGTCGGAGCCGGCCGTGCCGCCCCCCGCGTTCAGCACCTGCATCGAGCGTTCCTTGGCCTCGAGGATCGCCAGCTGCGCCTGCACGCGCGCCACCATGTCGGCGCCGCCGGCCTCCAGCACGCGATTGCGCTGCAGGCGATGTGCCACGGCGCGTGCGATCAGCGCGGGCGACAGATCGGCGTTGGCGCGCAGCAGTTCGTGCGCCGTGGGGTTGGGCATGGACCATTCGCCGCCCGAGAAGTCACCGTGGACTTCGTCGAACTTGCCCAGCACGTTGGGCCGCACGTCGGCGCGCCAGTTGTAGAGCTCTTCCTTGAGCTGGTACTCGATGACCTGCCGCTTCTCCTCCACCACCAGGATTTCGGAAAGGCCGGTGGCGAAGTCGCGCGTGAGCTGCGCTTCCAGCGGCCAGACCACGCCCACCTTGTGCAGGCGGATCCCGAGCTGGCGGCAGGTGTCGTCGTCCAGACCCAGGTCGAGCAGCGCCTGGCGCAGGTCGTTCCAGGCCTTGCCGCTGGCAATCAGGCCGAAGCGGTCGTTCCTGCTCTCGATGGCGTTGTAGTTGAGCCGGTTGGCGCGGATATAGGCCAGCGCGGCGTACCACTTGTAGTGCATCAGCCGCGCCTCCTGGTCCAGCGCGTGGTCGGGCCAGCGGATGTGCAGGCCGCCGGGCGGCATCTCGAAGTCGGTGGGAATCCGGATCTCCACGCGCTGCGGGTCGATCGTCGCCGTGGCGCTGGATTCGACGATCTCCTGGATCGTCTTCATGCCCGACCACACGCCCGCATAGCGGCTCATGGCGAAGGCGTGCAGACCGAGGTCGAGGATTTCCTGCACCGTCGCCGGGAAGAACACCGGCAGCCCGCAGGCCTTGAAGATGTGGTCGCTCTGGTGGGCGGCCGTGCTGCTCTTGCTGATGTGGTCGTCGCCTGCAACCGCGATCACGCCGCCCCAGGGCGTGGTGCCGGCCATGTTGGCATGCTTGAAGACGTCGGAACAGCGATCGACGCCCGGGCCCTTGCCATACCAGATGCCGAAGACGCCATCGAAACGGTTGCTGCCCGCCGGCGCGAAGCCCATCTGCTGCGTGCCCCAGAGCGCCGTGGCGGCCAGCTCTTCATTCACGCCGGGCTGGAACACGATGTTCTGCGCCTTGAGGTACTTGCCTGCCTTCCAGAGCGCCTGGTCGTAACCGCCGAGCGGCGAGCCGCGGTAACCGCTGATGAACCCCGCCGTGTTCTTGCCGGCCATGGCGTCGCGCTGGCGCTGCAGCATCGGCAGCTTGACCAGCGCCTGCACACCGCTCATGAAGGCGCGTCCGTGATCGAGCGAATACTTGTCGTCGAGGGTGACGGTTTCGAGCGCGCGGCGGATGTGCTCGGGCAGGGGGGCGTTCATGTTGTCTCTCCGGTGGGGTTCTTTTGACCGCCTCGTGGGCGGCGGCATTTCATGCCTCTGGCGGAGGGTGTCGCTTTCGGCATGCCTCGGCACAGTGTATGCAGTACCTGCAGATAAATCTTTTCTTTCTTTTCCCTGATTCCCTCGGTTACGGAAAGATTCTTGCTGCAAAATCCGCCCCATGGAAACACTGGACAAGTTCGACCTGGCCATCCTCGCCGAACTGCAGGGCGACGCGCGCCTGACCAATGCCGAACTGGCCCAGCGCGTGGGCCTGTCGGCCGCGCCGTGCTGGCGGCGTGTGCGCGCGCTGGAAGAGGAAGGCTTCATCAAGGGCTATCGCGCCGAGATCGACCGCCAGAAGATCGGCCTGGGCGTGCTGGCCTTCGTGCGGCTCGATGCCGACCGCAACACCGGCGACGTCACGCGCAAGCTGGAAGAAGCCATCCAGAAGATTCCCGAGATCGTCTCGTGCCACTACATCAGCGGCACCGGCACCTTCGAGCTGCAGGTGGTCTCGCGCGACCTCGACAGCTTCTCGCAATTCGCGCGGCAGGTGCTCATCAACCTGCCCAACGTGAAAGACCTGCACACCAGCTTCTCGCTGGGCGAGGTGAAGTCGGCCGGCGCGCTGCCGCTGGGCCACCTCGCCAGGCCGGCGACCACCACGCGCTGATCCCTCCCGAAGGCCCGCCATGCACCACGTGAACCGCCGCTTCGCCACCGCGTTCGTCGCCCTGCTTGCCGCTACGGGCGCGCTGGCGCAAATGCCGCCGGCCGAGCCGTTGCCGATGCGCAACCTGCAGATCGAAGTGCGCCAGAGCCAGGCCGAGGCCCGTTCGGGCAGCAGCCTGGGCGCCAGCGGCGGCATCGTGCTCTCGCCCGGCCAGTCGGGCGGGCAGTTCGGCCTGTCGGGCGGCAGCCGCGAACGGCAGTCGTCGCAAAGCCTCTCGCAGATGGTGCTGGTGCTCAACGGCCGCGAGACGCGCATCAACCTGGGCAACACCGTGCCGGTGCGCGTGGTGCAGACCTTCGTTCAGGGTGGCCAGGTGCACGTGCTGCCCGGCGCGGTGCTGGTCGAGGCCAACAGCGGCTTCGCCGCGCGCCCGGTATGGCGCGGGGGCGACACGGTCGAGATCGAACTGGGCACGGCCCTGGCCGGGCGCGGCGGATCGGGCGCGTCGTCGTCGGCCACCGTGGCCGCGCCGCTGGGCGAATGGTTCACCATCGCCGAATCGGATTCGGCGGTGGATGCACGCGGCAGCGGCACGCTCTACCAGGGCCAGCAGCAGGGCGCCTCGCGGCTGCAGGTGCAGCTGCGCGTGTCGGTACGCTGAAGGCCCGCCCGCCTCGACCCACCGGACCACGCGGCCTTCGCGTTGGGCGCACAATCGGCGGCGATGCCCCAGTCCCCCTCCGACGCAGCCGGCACGCCGCCCGACGATCTTTCTGCCCTCGCGCCCCTTCGGCGCCCCGTGTTCCGCATGCTCTGGGCCACCTGGCTCACGGCCAACACCTGCATGTGGATGAGCGACGTGGCCGCCGCCTGGCTCATGACAACGCTCACCGCCTCACCCGCCTGGGTGGCGGCCGTGCAGACCGCCTCCACGCTTCCCGTCTTCCTGCTGGGCCTGCCCAGCGGCGCGCTGGCCGACATCCTGGACCGCAGGCGCTATTTCATGATGACGCAGTTCTGGATCGCAGGCGTCTCAACGCTGCTGTGCGTGGCCCTGGTGGCCGGCGTGATGAGCGCGCCCATGCTGCTGGCGCTGGTGTTCCTCAACGGCATCGGCCTGGCGATGCGCTGGCCGGTGTTCGCGGCCATCGTGCCCGAGCTGGTGCCGCGACCCCAGTTGCCCGCAGCGCTGGCGCTCAACGGCGTGGCCATGAATGCCTCGCGCATCATCGGGCCGCTGCTGGCCGGCGCCATCATCGCGGCGGCCGGCAGCATGTGGGTCTTCATGCTCAATGCCTTGCTGTCGGTGGTGGCGGGCTTCACCATCATGCGGTGGCGCCGCCAGAGCGTGCCCGACCCGCTGGGCCGCGAGCCACTCACCGTCGCCATGCGCGTGGGCCTGCAGCACGTGCGCCAGTCACGGCCGCTGCGCGCGGTGCTGCTGCGCATCGGCCTGTTCTTCCTGCATTCCACTGCGCTGCTGGCGCTGCTGCCGCTGGTGGCCCGCGCCATGCCCGACGGCGCGGCCGGCACCTTCACGCTGCTGCTGGCGGCCATGGGCATCGGCGCCATCGTGGCCGCGCTCAACATGCAGAAGATCCGCCGCCGGCTGGACACCGAGGCGCTGGTGCTCACGGGCGCCAGCCTGC
Organism: Burkholderiaceae bacterium; assembly: GCA_017998575.1. The sequence goes on along the minus strand of JAGOCV010000003.1, from coordinate 17,379 downwards.
AGGCCGTCGCGACACTGGTGATGTCGTTCTCGCCTCACCTGGCGGTGGCGCTGCCGGTGATGTTCTGCGCCGGGGCGGCCTGGATCACCACGGCCAACTCGATGACCGTGACGGCACAGATGACGCTGCCCGACTGGGTGCGCGCCCGCGGCATGTCGATGTACCAGTTGGCCATCATGGGTGCGAGCGCGCTGGGCGCCGCCATCTGGGGCCAGGTGGCCAGCCACAGCTCGGTGCAGGCCAGCCTGGTGACGGCGGGCGTCTCGGGCGTGATCACCATGCTGCTGGCGCAGCGGCTGATGCCTCAGCGGGCGGGCGAGGTGCTCGACCTCACGCCCGCACGCTCGCAGATCGCCCACACCCTTCCGCGCACTGCCGCGCCCGGCCGCGTGATCGCGCAGATCGAATACCTGATCGACCCCGCGCAAGCCGATGCCTTCCACGCCGTCATGCAGGACAGCCGCCGCGCGCGCCTGTCGCAGGGCGCGCTCGACTGGGTGCTGCTGCACGACATGTCCGAGCCCGGCCGCTTCGTCGAACAGGTGATCGACGTGTCGTGGACCGAGCACCTGCGCCGCTTCGACCGCTTCACCGCATCGGACGTGGCGCTGCGCGACCGGCGCCTGAAGTTCCACATCGGCGAAGCGCCGCCGCGCGTCACGCGCTACGTCGTGGAAGAAGAGCATTGACCCCCACGCTCGCTCACTGCGTGTGGCTCGCTGCCACGCGGGGGGGCTCTCGCGCCGAGTCCCGGCCAAGCCGGGACGAGTCATCCTGCGGCGCGCTCGGGCAGTGGCCGCCGACAGGATTCGCGTGCGTAACCCGCGTTGCGCTGGCTGAACTTGAGGTGCTCGCCAACGATGCAGGCTCAGCGCATGGACCTCGGCCATAGGGCCCACAGCCGCAGCGGCTGCTTGATGCGGGCGGCGAAGAAGCCGGCTTCATCCCCGGTTCCTGCGAAGTAGTCCGCTCGCACCGCACCCACGATGGCGCTGCCGGTGTCCTGGGCCACGACCAGGCGCTGCAGGTTGGCAGCGGGGCCGCTGGAGGCCAGCCACACGGGCGTGCCGTAGGGGATGCTCTGCGGGTCGACCGCGATCGAGCGGCCGGGCGTGAGCGCCACGCCCTGCGCGCCGCGCGGGCCGAAGGCGGCATCGAGCGGTGTCAGCGTCTCTTCCTGGAAGAACACATAGCGCGGGTTGCTCCACAGCAGCTGGTTGACGCGCGACGGGTTCTGCGCCGCCCACTCCTTGGTGGCGTCGGGCCAGGGGCTCACGCGGGCCACGCCTTGCTGTTGCAGCCACGCGGTGATGCTGCGGTAAGGCTGCTCGTTGGTGCCCGCGAAAGCCACGCGCACCACTCGCTCCCGGCCATCGGCCTCGCGCACGCGCAGGCGGCCCGAGCCCTGGATGTGCAGCATCATCGCGTCGATGGGATCGGCCATCCAGGCGATCTCGCGGCCGCGCAGCGCGGCCTGCGCCTCGGGCAGCGTGTCGATCTGCTGGCGCGTGTACCAGGGACGGCGCGCCGCGAATCCCACAGGCGTGCGGTAGAGCGGCACGCCGAAGCCGGACTCGGGCGCGCGCCGCGCCTCGTAGACCGGCTCGTAGTAACTGGTGAGCAGGCCGTCGGTGGGCGCGTCGAGCGGCTCCACGCGGTAGGGCTGCAGCCGCTGCACGAGCCAGGCACGCTGCTCGTCGCCTTCGCCGATGGCGAGCTGGCGCACCTCGGGACACAACGGCGCGAAAGCGGCGGGCGGGCGCTCGCAGTTGCGCAGCAATGCGTTCCAGGCCTCATGGATGGCGTCATCGCCGAAGCCCGGCAGCTCGGCCCAGCGCACGGGTACCCAGCGGCTGCGGGCCTGCACCATGGCCGGCGGCAAGGGCGCATCGTCGGCCTGCGCGGGCAGGGGCTGCGACGGAACCGGCCGCACGGCCGGCGAGGGTTGGGGCTGGGGCGACGGGCCCGATGCGCAACCGGCCAGCACGCACAGCGTTCCTACAATCGCGCCACTGCCCAACAGCCACTGGAGTCTTCTCATGGGTCTGATTTTGCTTGAAGCCTTGCTGGCCCTGGTACTGCTGGTGGTCATCGTGTGGTGGACCATGTTCTCGGGCCGCAAGGGCGGCGAACTGCCGCGCGACGAAACCGCCGCGCACGACGCGCCGGACGACGGCGAGCCACCGCGCCAGCCGTGAAAGGCCCCGCACGGGCGTGCACGAATTCACGCAACGGCGCGCGGTCTGCCTGCCCCGCCACGTTGCGCACCACGTCTTACAAACCGTCACGCTGCCGCAGCAGACAGATTTTCATAATCAGCCTCGACCCGCCCATCCGGGGCTAGCATCGCCTGCCACAGGTTTCAAGGAGCTGAACATCATGAAAAGAATCATCCTCGCCACGGCCGCAGGGGCCGTTTTCCTCGCCGGCTGCGCCGACATGAACATGAGCGATACACAGCGCCGCACCGCCACCGGTGCCGGTATCGGCGCCGTCGCGGGCGCAGTGCTGGGCTCCACCGGCGGCAATGCCGGCGCGGGTGCGGCCGTGGGCGCGGGCGTTGGCGCGCTGGGCGGCTACATCTGGTCGCAGCGCATGGAGCGCCAGAAGCAGGAAATGGAAGCCGCCACGCGCGGCACCGGCGTGGCGGTGTCGCAGACCGCAGACAACCAGCTGCGCCTGGACATTCCGGCCGACATCTCCTTCGACGTCGGCCGTGCCAATGTCAAGTCCAACTTCGCGCCGGTGCTCGACCAGTTCGCCAACGGCCTGCGCAACAACCCCAACGCGCTGGTGCGCATCATCGGCCACACCGACAGCACGGGCAGCGACGCGATCAACAACCCGCTGTCGGTGAACCGCGCGGCCAGCACGCGCGACTACCTGGTGATGCGCGGCGTGCCCGCCACGCAGTTCCAGATCGAGGGGCGCGGCTCGATGCAGCCCATCGCCACCAACGACACCAACGAAGGCCGCGCGCGCAACCGCCGCGTCGAGATCTACGTGGGCGAGCGCGGCAACGCCGGCTGAGGCAGCTCTTGCGCGCGGCACGCCGCGCCACCGGCCCCGGCCGGCCGCAGGTGCCCTTGCGGTCGCTCTGAAGCCGGGGTCAGCCCAGATCCCTGAGAAGGTTGGCCAGCTCGACGGCCGACTTCACTTCCATCTTGTCGAACACGCGCGCGCGGTGGACTTCCACCGTGCGCACGCTGATGTCCAGCTGGTCGGCGATCAGCTTGTTGGGCAGTCCACCCACCACCAGGTTCATCACGTCGCGCTCGCGGTCAGTGAGTTCTGCCAGCCGGCTCTGCAGGCGCACGCGTTGCCCGCGCGTGGCCAACACCTGGGCCGACTGATGCAGTGCCTGCTCGATGCGGTCCACCAGTGCGTTATCGGAAAACGGCTTCTCGCAGAAATCGAAGGCCCCGCGCTTGACCGCATCCACGGCCGTGGGCACGTCGGCGTGACCAGTGAGGAAGATGACCGGAAGCGCCTGCGCCAGGCCGCGCTCGATCAGCAGCTCGAACAGCGCCAGCCCGCTCATGCCCGGCATGCGCACGTCCAGCAGCAGGCACCCCGGATGCTCGATGCGTCCGCCGGTTTCGGCCAGTCGCTGCTCGAAGGCCTCGGCGCTATCGAAGGTCTCGCTCATGAGCCTGCGCGAGCGCAGCAGCCAGGCCAGCGCCTCGCGCACGCCGGCGTCGTCGTCGACGATGAAGATGGTGGCGTCCAGGACAGGTTGCATGGTGATGGCGTCAGGTCGTCGGGCCGTCGCCGCCCGCCAGGGCGGCCTCGCCGGGGGCCGGCGCACGCTGGTGCGTGGCCTCGGCCTGCACCGGCAGGGTGAAGCGGAAGATCGTACCGCGCGGCGTGTTGGGCCCGAAGGTGAGGCGGCCGCCGTGCTGTTCCACCACCGTGCGGCACATCGCCAGCCCCAGGCCCATGCCTTCCTGGCGGGTGGAGAAGAACGGCGTGAACAACCGCTCGGCCACTTCGGGCGGGATGCCCGAGCCGAGGTCGGCCACCGAGAATTCCAGCCAGCGGCGCCCATCGAGGGGCGCGCGCGCCACGCGCAGCACCAGCGTGCGGACGGCACTGTCGGCGTGATCCATGGACTGCATGGCATTGCGCGCGAGATTGAGCAACACTTGCTCGACCATCGTGCGGTCGCACAGCACATGCGGCAGCGGCTCCTCGAACTGCACCATCACGCGTACCTGCAGCTTGCGCGCCTGCAGCGTCACCAGCGGCATGATGGCCTCCACCAGCAGACGCGGCGCCACGGGCTCGCGGACGCGCTCGCGCCGGCGCACGAAGTCGTGCACGCTCTTGATGACCTTGCCCGCGCGCTCGGCCTCGCCGGCGATGCGGCGCATGGCCAGCTCCAGGCTGGCGGCGTCTGAAGCGTCCACGCGCAGCAGGTTGAGCGAGCCGGTGGCGTAGCTGGCGATGGCGGCCAGCGGCTGGTTGAGCTCGTGGCTGAGCGTGGACGCCATCTCGCCCACCGTGGCCAGGCGCGCCGTGGCCTGCAGGCGTTCCTGCGAGGCGCGCGAGAGCTCTTCCACGCGGCGCTGCTCGCTCACGTCGAGGATGGCGCCCATCCAGCCGGTCTGCACGCCTTGCAGGTTGATCAGCGGTGCTTCGTAGATCATCACGGCGAACAGCTCGCCGTTCTTGCGCATGTAGACGGATTCCGTGCCCTGGCGGGGCGGCACGTTGCGCGCGGCCAGGCGTGTGGTCTGGCGGTCGGTGTATTCCTGCACCTTGTCCGGCGGCCAGTAGGGCGCGGGCGTGCCGCTGCCCACGAGCTCGCGGGCGTCATAGCCCACCATCTCGCAGAAGGCCGGGTTGACATAGGTGATGCGGCCTTCGAGGTCACGCGCGCGCAGGCCCGTGACCAGCGAGTCTTCCATCGCCTTGCGGAACGCGAAGGCGTCAGCCAGGTCGCGCTCGGCGCGCATGCGCCGCCGCACGTCCTTGACCAGCAGCACGAGCACCGTGACCAGCGCGATCGACATGCCCGTGACCAGCGCCGTGAGCACGTTGGGGAACAGATCGGGCGCGGCGCGCCAGCCTTCCATGCGCAGCATCAGCGTCACGCCCGGCAGGTCGAGCAGTTGCTGGCTGGAGAACACGCGGTTGTTGCGGCGCACCGTCTGCCCGTGCATGGCCAGGCGGGTGCCGTCGGTTTCGGTGAACGAGACCTCTTTGCCGCGCAGCAGCTGCTGGCCGATCATCTCGGACAGCATGTCGGGCAGCGAGTAGGTCGCCACGAGGTACTGCGTCGCGCGTCCGTCCTGCATCACGGGTACGCACAGATCCATGGCCTCGATGCCCTGGCCATTGGCCTGCGGCAGGAAGTACGAGCCGGCGTAGCTGACCGAGCCCAGCTTGCGCGCGGCGGCGCAGGTCTGCGAGACCTCCTGCTCCAGCATGCCGCGTTGCAGCCGCGCGAACGGCTGCATGCGGTACGGCGTCTCGACCTCGGCCAGCACGCGCGCCGAGCTGTCGAGCACCTGCACACGCAGCCATTCGCGGCGCTCCCGCAGCAGGTCGCCAGCGGCGCGTTGCCAATCGGCAGGCTGCGGGTGCAGCAGGTGCACCGCCTGCAGTGTCTGCACGTGGCGCGCCAGGGTGGCGCGCATCTCGACCACGGCATCGTTGGCATCCCGGTCGAGCTGAGCCTGCACCTGCGAGATCTCGTGGCGGCCGGCCAGCCACACCAGCGTGGCGAGCATGCCCACCACCAGCACGGCCAGAAGCCCCCACAACGACCAGCGCTGCCACGAGTTGAGCAGGGTGCGCGGCACCATGCGGTTGAGCGCCTGGGGCGTGGCCAGCGTCATCAGAGCCTGCGGTGCGCGAGCGCGGGCAGCTGGCCGCGACAGTGGGACAACCGTTCACGCGAGAGCTCGGCCAGCACCACCGCTTCGCCCTGAGGTTCGCACGCAACGACTTCGCCCCATGGGTCGATCACGAGGCTGTGGCCCCAGGTGTCGCGGCCGTTCTCGTGGTGGCCGCCCTGCGCGGCGGCGCCCACCCAGGCCAGGTTCTCGATGGCGCGCGCGCGCAGCAGCACGTCCCAGTGCGCGCGGCCAGTGGGCACCGTGAACGCGCTGGGCACGAGCAGCAGCTCGCACCCCTGCCGCGACAAGTGGCGGTACAGCTCGGGGAAACGCAGGTCATAGCAGACCGACAGGCCCACACGCCAGGGCTGGCCGTCGTCGCCCATCACGTCGAAGGCGGTGGGGGCATCGCCCGCCTGCAGCACGCGCGCTTCGTCGTAGCTCTCGCGCCCGTTGTCGTAGCGGAACAGATGCATCTTGTCGTATCGGGCGATGCATTCGCCCGTGGCCGAATACACGGGCGTGGTGTTGCAGACGCGATCGGGCGAGCCGGTGGCGATCGGCAGCGTGCCGCCGACGATGCACAGTCCCAGCGCGCGCGCGCGGCCGGCCAGCCACGACTGGATGGGCCCGCCGCCGCCCCAGGCTTCGGCCAGCGCGAGCTTGTCGGTGTCGCGCATGCCCATCACGCAGAAATACTCGGGCAGCACGGCGAGCCGGGCGCCGGCAGCGGCCGCCTGCTCGAGCAGCGCGCCGGCACGCGCGAGGTTGGCCTCCACCTGCGTGCCCGACACCATCTGGATCATGGCCACCTTCATCGCTGCGCTTCCTTCTCGGTGTTGGCCGACGGATTGCCGCCGGCCGACGGGGGCGCCGCGGCGCCACGGTCCACGCGCACGATGCGCGGGTCGGTCCAGCTGCCGTCGATGTGGAACTCCTGCGTGGCGGCCTGTATGAGCGGGCGGCGCAGGAACATCTGCGCGAGGAAGGTGCCCAGGCCGATGGCCGGGTTGATGGCGGTGGCCACCAGCGAGGCGGTGCCGGCGTTGATCTCGGGCACCACCACCACGCGCAGATCCTGCGTCTCGGCCGCCAGGCTGGTGCGTCCCTCCATCAGCACGGCGGCGTTCACGCCCTTCATCTGCAGATTGTTGGTGGAAGCGACGCCCTGCTCCACGCGCACGTCGCCACGGAAGAAGTCGAACGCGAAGCCCTCGGTGAACACGTCACGGAAATCCAGCGTGAGCCGGCGCGGCAGCGACTGCAGGCTGAGCACGCCCAGCAGCTTGGCGATGCCGGGGTCGGCCTTGAGGAACTGGCCATCCTCGATATTGACCGTGAACTGGCCGTTCATGCTGGGATAGTCGGGCGACAGCGGCGAGCCGAGCCAGGCCACCTGGCCTTCCATCTGCCCCTTGCCACGCCGCACCACACCCTGCATGCCATGGCGCGCCAGCAGATCGCCCGCATTGGAGATGTCGAGCCGGAAGTTCATCACCGTGCGGCGGCGTGGCGTGGCCGCTCCGCCCGCGCGCGCGGGGCGGGCAGCTGCCGTTTCCTGCGCGCCCAGCGCCGCCCAGTTGCCGGTGGCCGCGAAGATGGCCTCGGGCGAGACCACATTGAATTTGGAGAGGCGCCACTCGCGCGTTGCACCGCCGCCGCCACGGTTGAGCGCCTCGATCTCGATGCGGCCGAGCTTCCTGCCGCGCAACTCGAAATCCTGCACCACGATGTCGAGCGCCGGCAGGCTGTCGGGCTGCTGGTCGAGCAGGTCTTCGACTTCCGTCGTCTGGGCCGGCCCGATCGACATGCGCGCCAGCCGCGCGTGCAGGCGGCCGCCCGGCGCGCCGGCCTGCGGCTGGCGGTATTCGAGGTAGCCGTTCATCTCGGTGGCGTCGAGGTTGGCGCGCCAGGTCGTGCCCTCGCGCGACGCACCGACCACCACGTTGTGCACGGCACGGCCTTCCACGACCAGCTCACGCGCGCGCACCGCCATGCGCGTGGGCAGGTAGGCCGAGGTGGCGCCAGCCACGCTGCCCGAGGCCTGCTGCGTCAGTGGCGCGCCGGCCGCGTTCGAGAGGGCACGCTCCCAGGCATCGACGTCGATGCGGTCGAGCTGGATGTTGGCCGCCACGCCGTCCTCGGGCATGGGCGCCGATTCGCCTTCCGCCAGTCCGACACCGATGGCGCCGCGCAGCACGCGCGGCTGTGCGGCGGAGAGGTCGCGCACATAGGTGACTGACGCCAGGCGGCCGAGTTCCAGCACCAGCTGGTCCTGCAGCGTGGCGCCCGGCGTGGCCAGCAACGTGTTCTCGAACCGCAGCGGCAACGCCGCATCGGCGGACTTGCCCAGCGGCGCGGGCAGATCGAGAGCCAGTCCCTGCAGGTTGCTGGAGATCGACAGCTCGGCCGCGCCCTTGCGGAAGCCCAGCGTGGCCGCATACGAGGCACCGCCCCGCGCCTGCTGGGCCAGCCGTGCCAGACCGCCGAGCTCCCCCGCCTGGCGCAGGCCGTCGGCCGTGACGCTGCCCTGAGCGCGCAGACTGACCTGCATGTCGCCGCCGACGGTGCGCGAGCCACCCTCGATCCGCATGTCGCCGCCCAGCATGCGCGCCTGGCCGCCGGTGACGGTGAAGCCGGCCTCGGTGAAGGCCACCGTGCCGCGCGATCGCTGCAGCATGGGCGTGTCTGGCGTGAACTGGATGTCGTTGCCCGCGAGGACCACGCTGCCCGCCACGCGCGATCGATCGATGTCGTGGATGGGCAAGGTGAGGTCGAGCTGCACGTCGGCATTGCCCGTGGCGCTGGCGCGTGTGAGCACCTGGCCGGTCAGCTCGGCCAGCGGCGAGGTGGCGACCACCTTGAGCGAATCGGCCAGCGGCCCCTTGATCAGGCCCTTCACCAGCACCGTGCTGTTGTGCGAGAGATCCGGGATGCGCGCATCGGCCTGCGCCAGCTGCAGCCCGGGCACGCCGGCGAAACGCCCGGTGGCGCCCTTGATGTCCATGCCGGCGCGCTCGAACACCAGTTCGCCCGACAACTGCGTGAGGGCCGGCCACGGCAGCGAACCGGCCGGTGCGATGCTGCGCGGCAAATAGGCGAAGGTCACGTCGCGCACGCGGCCGCCGATGCGGAAATCGCCGTGCGCGGCATTCTCGAACGGCATCTCGGACAGGTCGCCACGCACACGGAACTTCACGTCGCTCGCCGTGCCCTGCGTGACGGCATCCCGCACGTAGTGGCGCACGTCGGCCGGCAGGTGCGCGGGCAGGTAGCGGTGCACCCGCGTGCCCTCGGCGCGCGCGAACGTACCGGTGAGGTCGAGCACGCCCGGAAAGCGGGAACGCGACCGCGAAGTGGCCGGATCGCTGGTGCGCCAGCTGCCCTGGGCCTGGCCCTGGGCGTCGGCGTTGGCGAACTGCAGGCCGTTCACCTGCACGCTGATCTGCTGCCCGTCGAACTTCCATTCGGCGGTGCCAGCCAGGTGATCGAGCGGCAGCACACGCTCCTCGAACACACCAGGCAGATCGAGCGCGCCGTGGTCGATGCCCAGCCGGACGCGGCCGCCGGCCTGGGTCATCTCGAACTCGACCGACGCGCCCCGCACGCCCGGCATGCCGGCGTCGGCCTGGGCGGCCACCGCCAGGCCGGTGACAGCACCGCGCGCTTCGTACTGGGTGGGCGCGCCGACCGGGCCGCTCCAGCGCGCCTGCAGGCCGGTGACCTGGCCCTTCGGCGCGAAGGCGGTCAGCGCCTGATGCGTGGCATCGCCCAGCGGCAGGCGGTGCGCCAGCCGCGACAGGGATTCGAGGTCGAGCCGGTCGGCGCGCAACTCACCACGCGGCGCGGCGCCCTGCGGCTCGGTGTAGCGCACCAGCACGCTGGTGGCCGGCCAGGCCAGACCATCGCCCGACTGGAACTGCAGGTCGCGTGTGGACACCTCGAAGCCCCCCGCGAGCCGCTGGCCCTCGATGCGACCCGACACCGAGCTGAGCACGAGCGGCTCGAGGTGCGGCGCGAGCCGCACGTCCACCTCGGTCAGCGCCACGTCGGCCGCGCCGCCGTGGATCACGCCACGGCTCACGTCGGCCCATACGCGCAACGCGCCCAGGCCCTCGCGGACATCGGCACCCACCTCGGCGTACTGGCGCAGGCGTGAGAGATCGGCGCGCGGCAGGCTGGCGAACAGCTGGCCGTCCCAGGTGTCCCACTGTCCGGCGCGACCCGAGAAGAGCGGCTGGCGGAATCGCCCGACGACGCTGAAGCGCTCGCCCCAGTCGGCCGGCGGCGTGGCATCGAGCCGCATGTCGTGCCGGCGCGCGCGGTTGCGCAGCACCAGATCCACTGATTCGAGCGCCAGCGGCGGCGCGGCGCGCTGCTCGTCGGTCCAGCGCACCGTGCCGCGGCGGATGACCAGCTCGGGCTGGGAGAACAGCCAGTCTTGCGCAGCGGCCGAATCCGGCCCCTCGCGGCCGAAGTCGAGCCCGGCGACGGTGATGCGGCCATCGGGTGCGCGGCGCACGTCGAGCACGGGGCTGTCGATGTAGAGCTGCTCGAGCCCCAGCCCCACCAGCGACCGTGGTGAGGCTGAAACCACCACGCGGGGCAACGTGAGCGCTTCTCGGCCGGCACCGTCGAGCAGCGCGACGTCGCGCATCTCGAACGCGGGGAACAGGCCGCCGCTGCTGCCGTCCGCCGACAGCGAGCCGATGCGCACGGGTACCCCCAGAACCCGCGTGGCCTGCTGCTCGAGCTGGGGGCGGAATTGGTCGATACGCGGCACAATCCAGCGGTGCAACACCGCCAGGGCGAGGGCAAAGACAAGCCACGCCGCGACCAGCAAGGTCAACAGCCATCGCGCCACGACCGCGGTGGCGATCAGCCGGCGGGTGGGGACGACAGGCACGCGTGGACTCATTTCAACGACGGATGTGGCGGGAATTATGACCGGCGGCACAGGCACCCGTTCCGGGGCCTCGGGTGAAGATTTGTTAATGGACGGCACCCCGGAGACTCTCCGGCAGGGGGTGGCCGCCGCATCGGCGGCGCCCGGATCGTCCCACTCCCGTTTCGTCCAGCGGCTGCGGCTGCGCTACGCGGCCGAGCTGCCGCTGCTGCCCCCGGGCGCGCCGCGCCGCGCCGCCATGCAGCAGGCTTTCGATGCCCTGCGCGCGCGCGGCGAGGAAACCGGCGCCGCCCTGCGCATGGTCCGCCAGCTGGTCATGGAGCGGCTCGTCACGCTCGACTGCGATCAGGCCGCGCCGCTGGAGGTGGTGACCATCGCCGTCACCGAACTGGCCGAGTTCGCGCTCGACGTGGCGCTGACCGCGGCCTCGCAGGAGCTCGATGCCCGCCATGGCGCGCCGCGCACGGCCGATGGCCGCCGCGCCCAGCTGTGGGTGATCGGCATGGGCAAGCTGGGTGCGCGCGAGCTCAACGTGTCCAGCGACATCGACCTCATCTACGTGTACGACGAGGACGGCGAGACCGAGGGCCTGCCCGACGGACGCGGCCAGCTCTCCAACCAGGAGTATTTCGCCCGCGCCATCAAGCGCATCTACGCGCTGGTGGGCGACACCACCGAGCACGGCTTCGTGTTCCGCGTCGACCTGATGCTGCGGCCCAACGGCAATTCGGGGCCCAGTGCCGTGTCGCTCTCGGCGCTGGAAGAGTACTTCCAGGTCCAGGGCCGCGAGTGGGAGCGCTTCGCCTGGCTCAAGAGCCGCGTGGTCGCGCCGCGCCAGTGCGTGGCCGACGGCTCGGCGCAGGCGTTGCGTGGCGTGGTGCTGCCCTTCGTGTTCCGCCGCTATCTCGACTACAACGTGTTCGAGGCCCTGCGCACATTGCACCGGCAGATCCGCGAGCACGCGGCGCGGCGCGCGGCCGGCCACCCCGAACGCGCCAACGACGTCAAGCTCTCGCGCGGCGGCATCCGCGAGATCGAATTCACCGTGCAGCTGTTGCAGGTGGTGCGCGGCGGCCAGTTTCCCGAGTTGCGCACACGCCCCACGCTCGACGCGCTGCCGCGCCTGGCGCGCGCCGGCCTGATGCCGGCCGACACGGCCGCGCAGCTGGCCCACGCCTACGTCTTCCTGCGCCGCGTCGAACACCGCATCCAGTACCTGGACGATCAGCAGACCCATGTGCTGCCCACGCAGGACGACGATCTGGCCTGGATCGCCCGCACCATGGGCTATGCCGATTGCTGCCCGTTCCTGCACGAGTTCGACGCCCACCGCGAACTGGTGGCCGGCGAGTTCGACCGGCTGCTGGCCGGCCCCGGCTCGGGCGGCGGCTGCAAGAGCGGCACCTGCGGCGGCCCCAAGGGCGGCCGGGCGCCCGCGCCCGATCTCGACGAGCTGCTCGAGACCCTGCCGGCCACCTTCCGCGAGCGGGTACAGCACTGGCGCGACCACCCGCGCGTGCAGGCCCTGCGCGAAGACGCGCGTGCCCGTCTGGCCCGGCTGGTGCAGCGTACCGCCCGCTGGCTGGACGAAGGCCGAGTGAGCGAAGAAGCCGCCGTGCGCAGCGCCGGCTGGATCGAGCCGTTGCTGCGCCGCGAAAGCTACCTGGCCCTGCTGCTGGAGCGCCCCTCGGTGCACGAGCGCCTGCTGCGCCTGCTGGGCGCTGCGCGCTGGCCGGCGCGCTACCTGCAGCAGCACCCGGGCGTGATCGACGAGCTGGCCAGCGACGCCCTGCTGGCCGAGCGTTTCGAGGCGGCGGAATTCGAGGCCGAGCTGGTCACGCGCCGCAAGGCGCTGGCGCGCACCGGCGAAGACGACGACGAGGCCCTGCTCAACCTGCTGCGCCGTGCACACCACGCCGAGGTGTTCCGGACGCTGGCGCGCGACGTGGAGGGGCGCCTGTCGGTCGAGCAGGTGGCCGACGACCTGTCGGCGCTGGCCGATGCCGTGCTGCGCGTGACCGCGCGCTGGGCCTGGGAACGCCTCAAGCAGCGCCACCGCGACGAGCCGAGCTTCGCCATCATCGGCTACGGCAAGCTGGGCGGCAAAGAGCTGGGCTACGGCAGCGACCTGGACATCGTGTTCGTCTACGAAGACGCGGACGAGCGGGCGCCCGAAATCTACGCGGCCTACGTGCGCAAGCTCATCAACTGGCTCACGGTGAAGACGGGCGAGGGCGACCTGTTCGAGATCGATACCGCGCTGCGACCCAACGGCAATTCGGGCCTGCTCATCACCACCTTCGACGCCTACGCCAACTACCAGCAGCAGCGCGGCAGCAACACCGCGTGGACCTGGGAACACCAGGCCATGACGCGCGCGCGCTTCGTGCTGGGCAGCCCTGCCGGCCAGCAGGACGAGCCCGGGTCGCTGCACGAGCGCTTCGACGGCGTGCGCCGTGCCGTCATCAGCGCGCCGCGCGACGCGGCAGCGCTGCAGGGCGAGATCGCTTCCATGCGCGAGCGCGTGCGCGCGGCCCATCCGGTGCGCGGCGCGTTGTTCGACGTCAAGCACAGCCCCGGCGGCATGGTCGACGCCGAATTCGCCGTGCAGTTCCTGGTGCTGTCGCAGTCGGGCCGCCACCCGCAACTGCTGGACAACGTGGGCAACATCGCGCTGATGCAGCGCGCCGAGGCCTGCGGCCTGCTGCCCGCCGGGGTGGGCGAATCCGCCGCGCGGGCCTACCGCGTGCTGCGCCAGGCGCAGCACCGGGCGCGCCTGGACGAAGCCCCCACGCAGGTTGCGCCCGATGCCCTGGCCGCCGAACGCGCCGCGGTGCTGGCGTTCTGGCACGCCGTGTTCGGCTGAATCCGGCGTACTTCCGCTGCGGCGCAGGGCCCGGCCGCGCGGCCTTCAGGCGCGCGGGTACGGGCCCACGGATCAATCCATCGTTTGATGTATGTGATCCAATCCGGCGCCATGATGACCGCCTCCGCATCGCCCGCGGCCCACTGCCGCGCCTCGCGCACCGACGGCGCCGCACCGCGCGCCGGTGGCTGTGCCCCTTCTGCCGTCCAACGAGGGAGATCCACGTCATGACATTGCGTCCCGCAGCCTGGGCCGTGCTCGCCCTGCCGCTGGCCCTGGTGGCCGGCTGTGCCCTCAATCCACCACCCGCACAGGTGGCTGCGGCCGCGCCGCCGCAGTGGTTCGCTCCGCTGCCGCACCAGGGCGCGGTGGCAGACCTGCGCCAGTGGTGGTCGCAGTGGAACGACCCGCTGCTGGCCGAACTGGTCGAGGCCGCCCAGGCCGCCAGCCCCGACGTGGCCGCCGCCGGTGCGCGTGTGGGCCAGGCGCGCGCGGCGCGCGTGCAGGCCGGTGCCGCGCTGGCGCCCACGCTGTCGGCGGCCGGCAACGTGAGCCGTGGTCCATCGCAGGCCGGCGGCATACCGCCCGTGCTCGCCACGTCCGGCCAGGCCGGCGTGCAGGCCAGCTGGGAGATCGACCTGTTTGGCGGCGTGCGCGCCGCGCGCGACGCGGCGCAGGCACGGCTCGATGGCGCGGATGCCGCGTGGCACGAGGCGCGCGTGGCGGTGGCCGCCGAGGTGGCCGCACAGTACGTCGCGCAGCGCGCCTGCGAGCGCCAGCTCGAAGTGGCGCGCGGCGATGCGCGCTCGCGCGCCGAAACTTCGCGGCTGTCCGACGAATCGGCGCGCGCCGGGTTCACCGCGCCCGCCAGCGCCGCGCTCGCGCGGGCCAGCGCGGCCGAAGGCGCGAGCCGTGCCACGCAGCAGCGCGCGCAGTGCGAGCTCGGGGTGAAGGCGCTGGTCGCACTCACCGCCATCGACGAGCCGGAACTGCGCCGCCGCCTGGCCGCCGCGCCTGTCGCCCCACCGCCGCCGGCCACGCTGTTCGACGTCGAACGCGTGCCCGCGCGCGTGCTGTCGCAGCGCCCTGATCTGTACCGCGCCGAACGCGACGTGGCCGCTGCCAGCGCCGACGCCGGCAGTGCGCAGGCCGCGCGCTATCCGCGCCTGTCGCTCGACGGCTTCGTGGGCCGCGCCGCGTTCCGTGCCGGCGGCTCGACCTTCTCGTTCAACACCTGGACGCTGGGCCCGCTGGCGCTGTCGGCGCCGCTGTTCGATGGCGGGCGCAGCGCGGCCGAAGTCGAGGCCGCGCGGGCCCGCTACGACGAGGCCGTGGCCACCTACACCGGCCGTGTGCGCCAGGCCGTGCGCGAAGTGGAAGAGGCGCTGGTCAACCTTGACAGCGCGGCCAGCCGCGCGGCCGACGCCCAGACCGCCGCCGATGGCTACCGGGCCTCGTTCGCCGCCACCGAGGCGCGCTACCGCAACGGCCTGGCCAGCCTGGTCGAACTGGAAGACGCGCGCCGCACCCTGCTGGCCGCCGACAACGCGCTGATCGACCTGCGGCGCCAGCGCGAGACCGCCTGGGTCACGCTCTACCGCGCCGTGGGCGGAGGCTGGCAGCGCCCCGACACCGATCGCATGGCCGCCACAGCCGCGCCCGCAGCACGCTGAAGGCCACGCCTCGGCGTTCACGCAGACACACGAGATACGACATGAACCATCCGCTTTCCTCTTCGTCCCCGGCCACGCGCCGCACCGTGGTTTCCGCCGTCGTCGTGGCCCTGGCCGCGGCAGGCTTCCTGCTGTTCGCGCTTGGATCGAAGGCGGCCGACGACAAATCGGCCGCCGCCGCACGGCCGGTGCTCACGGTGACGGCGGCCACGCCGCAGCAGTCGCAACTGGCGCAGCGGTTGTCGGCCAACGGCAGCATCGCGGCCTGGCAGGAGGCCAGCGTAGGCTCGGAAGCCAGTGGCCTCAAGCTCACCGAAGTCCGTGTGAACGTGGGCGACCGCGTGCGGCGCGGCCAGGTGCTGGCCGTGTTCTCGCCGCTCACCGTGCAGGCCGAGGTGGGCCAGGCGCGCGCCAGCGTGATGGAAGCCGAAGCCAACGCCGCCGAAGCCGCCGCCAACGCGCAGCGCGCCCGTGCGCTCGAGCCCTCGGGCGCGCTCAGCGCCTCGCAGATCAACCAGTACCTCACGGCCGAGAAAACCGCGCAGGCGCGCGTGGAGGCCGCCCGGGCCACGCTGGCCGCCCAGCAGTTGCGGCTGGACTACACGCAGGTGCGTGCGCCCGACGACGGCGTCATCTCCGCGCGCAGCGCCACGGTGGGCGCCGTGGTGGGCGCGGGCACCGAGCTGTTCCGGCTGATCCGCCAGGGCCGCATCGAATGGCGTGCCGAGGTCACCTCGGCCGAACTCGGCCGCCTCGCGCCGGGCACCGCGGCCACGGTGACCAGCGCGGGCGGCGCGCAACTGCTGGGCCGCGTGCGCATGGTGGCGCCCACGGTCGATCCGCAGACGCGCCTGGCGCTGGTCTATGTGGATCTCCCGCCCCTGGGCACCGGCCGTGCCGGGGCGCCGGGCGCGGCGTTGCCGGGCATGTTCGCGCGCGGCGAGTTCGCGCTGGGCGCCACGCCCGCGACGACGGTGCCCCAACAGGCCGTGGTGGTGCGCGACGGCTTCAGCTACGTCTTCCGCGTGGGCGATGACAACCGCGTGAGCCAGCTCAAGGTGGCCACGGGCCGGCTGGCGGGCGACCGCATCGAGATCACCACGGGCCTGGATGCGGGGGCGCGCATCGTCACGCAAGGCGCAGGCTTCCTCAATAACGGCGATCTGGTGCGCGTGACCACCGCGCCGGCCGGCAGCGCCACGGCACCGGCGCCCGCGGCCTCCGCGCCTGCCCGCCAGTGAACACCGGGACACGCTCATCATGATCAACGTTTCGTCCTGGTCGATCCGCAATCCGATCCCGGCGGTCATGCTGTTCGTGCTGCTGACCTTCGGCGGCCTGTTCGCCTTCAAGGCCATGAAGGTGCAGAACTTCCCCGACATGGACCTGCCCATGGTCACGGTGACGGCCGCGCTGCCCGGTGCCTCGCCCTCGCAGCTCGAGACCGACGTGGCCCGCAAGATCGAGGATTCGATCGCCACCGTGCAGGGGCTCAAGCACATCAATACGCAGGTGATGGACGGGGCCGTCACCATCATGGCCGAGTTCCGCCTGGAGAAACCCGTGCAGGAGGCCGTGGACGACGTTCGCTCGGCCGTGGCGCGCGTGCGATCGGACATGCCGTCCGACCTGCGCGACCCGATCGTCGCCAAGGTGGATCTGGCCGGCCAGCCCGTGCTGGCCTACACCATCCGTTCCAGCCGCATGGACGACGAGGCGCTCTCGTGGTTCGTGCAGAACGAAGTGTCGCGGCGCCTGCTGACCGTGCGTGGCGTGGGCGCGGTGAACCGCGTGGGCGGCGTGACGCGCGAAGTGCGCGTGGCGCTCGACCCGGCGCGCCTGCAGGCGCTGGGCGCCAGCGCCACCGACATTTCCCACCGGCTGCGCCAGGTGCAGATCGAGAGCGCCGGCGGCCGCGCTGACCTGGGCGGCAGCGAGCAGCCCGTGCGCACGCTGGCCACCGTGCAGACCGCGGCCGAGATCGCCGCGCTGGAGCTGTCGCTGCCCGACGGCCGGCGCATCCGTCTCGACCAGGTGGCCACCGTCACCGACACCGTGGCCGAGCCGCGCGCCGCCGCCCGCCTGAACGGG
>JAGOCV010000171.1 GCA_017998575.1 Burkholderiaceae bacterium | reverse complement strand
CACGTCGTTCTCGTTGGTGGCAACCACCAGGCGCTCGATCGGCAGGCCCATCATGCGGGCCACGTGGCCCGCATGATGGGCCTGCCGATCGAGCGCCTGGTGGTTGCCACCAACGAGAACGACGTGCTCGACGAGTTCTTCCGCACCGGCGTCTACCGCGTGCGCGGCAGTGCCGACACGCACGAAACGTCCAGCCCGTCGATGGACATCAGCAAGGCCAGCAACTTCGAGCGCTTCGTGTTCGATCTGCTGGGCCGCGACGGCGAGCGCACGCGCGACCTGTTCAGCCATCAGATTTCGAGCACTGGCCGCTTCGACCTGAGCGGCGATGCCGCGTTCGCTGAAGCCGCGCGCCACTACGGCTTCGTCAGCGGCCGCAGCAGCCACGCCGACCGTGTGGCCACCATCCGCGATACGTGGGAACGCTTCGCCACCATGATCGACACGCACACGGCCGATGGCCTGAAGGTGGCACGTGGGCATGTGCAGGCGGGTGTGCCGATGATCGTGCTGGAGACGGCGCTGCCGATCAAGTTCGCGGAGACGATCCGCGAAGCGCTTGGGCGCGAACCCGAGCGCCCCGCGCGTCTGGCCGGCATCGAAGACCTGCCGCGTCGCGTGGTGGTGCTGCCCGCCGACGCTGCGCGGGTGATGGACTACATTCGCCAGCATTGCGATTGACGGGCGGGCCGGGCCCTGCCCGCATCCGCCACAACACAAGGGGACGCTTCCAGTGAAAGTCGTCGGATTCGCGGGCTATTCGGGCTCGGGCAAGACCACGCTGGTCGAAGGACTCATCCGCGCGCTCAACGCGCGCGGCCTGCGTGTGTCGACCGTCAAGCACGCACACCACAACTTCGACATCGACCATCCCGGCAAGGACAGCCACCGCCACCGCAGCGCTGGCGCCTTCGAGGTGGTGGTGGCCTCCGACCGCCGTCTGGCGCTGATGCGGGAGTTCGAGCGGCCAGCCCAACTGAGCGTGCACCATCTGATCGCCGAGCTCTACGGCGGAGTGGACTGGGTGCTGGTCGAAGGCTTCAAGAGCAGCGACCTGCTCAAGATCGAGGTGTGGCGTCCGTCCACCGGTCACCCCGCGATGTACATCGACGAAGATTTCGTCGTGGCGATCGCCACCGATGCACCCGCCGAGTTGCCCCACGAAACCCTGCGCCCCGTGCTCGACCTCAACCAGCCCGATGCCATTGCCGCGTGGCTGGTCGAAAACGGCGACCGGTTCGAGTACGACGAGCGCTACCTGTCGTCATGAACAACACGCCCCGCCCCAACCTGCGCACGCTCGACGAAGCGCGCGCCGAGCTGCTGTCCTTTGCCGAGCCTCTGGGCGATCCCCAGGATGTGTCGACGTTCGACGCCGATGGCCGGGTACTCGCCCAGGACGTCGTGTCGCCCCTGCAGGTGCCGCCGGCCGACAACAGCGCCATGGACGGCTACGCAGTGCGCGTGGCCGACGTGCCCGCGCCGGGCGCGCGCCTGCCGGTGTCGCAGCGCATCGCGGCCGGTGCGGCCGGGCAGCCGCTGGCCGTGGGCACCGCGGCGCGCATCTTCACGGGTGCCCCGGTGCCCGAGGGCGCCGATGCCGTCGTGATGCAGGAAGAGGTCGATGCGAGCACCGAAGGCGATGCGACTTTCGCCACATTCCGCTCGGTGCCCACCGTGGGCCTGGCGATCCGCCGCAGCGGCGAGGACGTGACACGCGGCGCCGTGGTGCTGCGTGCGGGCGAGCGCTTGGGCCCCGCAGCTTTGGGCCTGGCTGCCGGCGTGGGTCAGGCCAGCCTGCGCGTGGCACGCGCGCCTCGCGTGGCTTTGTTCTCCACCGGCGATGAACTGGTGATGCCCGGTGACGTGGCCCCCGAAGCCATGCGGCCCGGTGCCATCTACAACTCCAACCGCTTCTTTCTGCGCGCACTGCTGGCGCGGCTGGGCTGCGAGGTGCAGGATCTGGGCGTGGTGCCCGACGACTTCGACACGACGGTGCGCGTGCTGCGGGATGCATCGGCGCAGTGCGACCTGATCCTCACCAGCGGCGGCGTGTCGGTGGGCGAGGAAGACCACATCAAGCCCGCTGTCGAATCGCTGGGCCTGCTGCGCCTGTGGCAGATCTCCATGAAGCCCGGCAAGCCGTTCGCCTACGGCCGCGTGGGCCCGGCGCATTTCATCGGTTTGCCGGGCAACCCGGTGTCCAGCTTCGCCACGTTCGTGCTGCTGGTGCGGCCGTTCCTGCTCCGCCTGCAGGGCGCGACGCAGTTCGAGCCGCGCGCGCTGACGCTGCCCGCGCACTTCGACTGGCCGCGCGCCGACAAGCGCCGCGAGTTCCTGCGCGCGCGCATCGACGACACGGGTGGTCTCGTGCTCTATCCCAACCAGGGATCGGGCGTGCTGACCTCGGTGGCCTGGGCCGAAGGGCTGGTGGACATTCCCGCCGGTACGCCGGTGAAGCAGGGCGATGCCGTGCGCTTCCTGCCCTTCGACGGACTCACGGGCTGAAGGTACAGAACATGCAGGTCGATGTCCGCTACTTCGCTTCGATCCGGGAAGCCATCGGCACGTCGTCCGAGCGTGTGCAGACGACGGCGGTCACGCTGGCCGGTCTGCGCGACGAGCTGATCGCGCGCGGCGGCGCCCATGCCCAGGTGCTGGCGCGTGGCCGTGCTGTGCGCCTGGCGCTGGATCAGGTCATGTGCGACGAATCTACACCGCTGCGCGAGGGCGCCGAGGTCGCATTTTTCCCGCCGGTGACCGGCGGCTAGGGCAGGGCACGTGTCGCAACCCCGGTCCAGCGTCGCGATTCAAGAGGCCGATTTCGACCTGTCGGCCGAAGTCGCCGCCTTGCGCGCGGCCGATGGCGGCGTGGGCGCGGTCTGCAGCTTCGTCGGCACGGTGCGCGACCGCGCCGGCAGCGACGACGTCAGCGCGATGGAGCTGGAGCACTACCCCGGCATGACCGAAAAGGCCATCGGCGCCATGATCGCCGCGGCCTTCGAGCGTTTCGACATCCGCGGCGCGCGCGTCATCCACCGTGTGGGGCGGTTGCTGGCCGGTGAGCAGATCGTGCTGGTGGCCGTCACGTCCGCACACCGGGGCCAGTCGTTCCAGGCCTGCGAGTTCCTGATGGACTACCTCAAGACCCAGGCGCCGTTCTGGAAGAAGGAAGAAACGCCCATGGGCGCGCGCTGGGTCGACGCCCGCGTGGCCGACGACGAGGCCCTGGCGCGCTGGGGCATCGACGCCGGCAACGGTCCTGCCGCCTGAGCCTGGCGTTGGCGCGCGCCCGGCGCCGCGCTACACCACCAGCGGCGTGGCCGCACCATCCATGCCGATGACGGCGCCGGTCACGTAGCTGGCCCGCGCCGAGGCGAGGAACACCACCAGATCCGCCACTTCTTCCGGCGTGGCCAGCCGGCCCAGCGGCACGCGGGCCACGGCGCGGCGTTGCGCCTCGTCCTCGGTGATGCCGGCCAGGCGTGCGTCGGCCTCCATGCCCTGCTTGAGTCGCGTCGTCAGCGTCGAGGCCGGGTTCACCGTGTTCAGCCGCACGCCGTGCGGCGCGTAGGCCGTGGCCAGGCCGCTGCCGGCCAGCATCAGCGCCGCATTGGCCGCGCCGCCGGGCAGGTGGGTGGGCGTGGCCACCTTGCCGCCCATGCCCACGATGTTGACCACCACGCCGCCGCGCCGTGCGGCCATGCCGGGCAGCACGGCGTCCATCGCATGCACGTAGGGGAAGTACTTGGCGTCCATCGCCGCGTGCCAGTGGGCGGGCGTGAGTTCGCTGTATGGCGTGCGGCCTGCGGCGCCGGCCGAATTCACCAGTACGTCGATGGGGCCCAGCGCGGCTTCGACGGCCTGCACCATGGCCGGGGCCGTGTCGGTGCGGCTCAGGTCGGCCGCCACGGCCACGGCTGTGATGCCCTCGGCTGCGAGTTGGGCCACGGCCGCGTCCAGGTTGGCCTGGCTGCGCGACGCGATGGCCACGCGCGCGCCCTCGGCCGCGAAGCCGCGTGCGCATGCCAGGCCGATGCCTTTGCTGCCCCCGGTGACCAGCACGACCTTGCCTTCGAGTTCCAGCTTCATCCTACGTTCCTCCAATGGATTGCGCGGGATCATAGGCGCTGTCCTGCCGCCGTGCTGGCGGCGCCATGCCCCTTGAAATGCTGTGTATAACCCCTAGCTCAGGGGAAGTCTGGAGAACACGAACATGCGTTTGGACAAACTCACCACCAAATTCCAGGAAGCGCTGGCCGATGCCCAGTCGCTCGCCCTGGGCAACGATCACGCCTACATCGAACCGGCTCACCTGCTCGTCGCCATGCTGCGGCAGGACGACGGGCCGCGTGCGCTGCTGCAGCGCGCCGGCGTCAACGTGCCCGGCCTGCTGAAGGCTGGCGAAGTCGCCATGGGCCGTCTGGCCCAGGTGCAGGGCCAGGACCAGGTGCAGGTCGGCCCCGAGCTGGGCAAGCTGCTGCAGGCCACCGAGAAGGAAGCCATCAAGCGCGGCGACCCCTTCGTGGCGAGCGAGCTGTTCTTCGCGGCCCTGTCGGATGCCAGGACCGACCTGGGCAACGCGGCGCGCGAGAACGGCCTGACCCGCAAGACGCTCGACGCGGCCATCGAGGCCGTGCGCGGTGGGCAGAAGGTCGACAGCGCCGATGCCGAGGGTCAGCGCGGGGCGCTGGCCAAGTACACGCTCGACCTCACCGAGCGCGCCCGCATTGGCAAGCTCGACCCCGTGATCGGCCGCGACGACGAGATCCGCCGTGCCATCCAGGTGCTGCAACGCCGCAGCAAGAACAACCCCGTGCTGATCGGCGAGCCGGGCGTGGGCAAGACGGCGATCGTCGAAGGCTTGGCGCAGCGCATCGTCGCGGGCGAAGTGCCCGACTCGCTCAAGGACAAGCGCGTGCTCTCGCTCGACATGGCCGCGCTGCTGGCCGGTGCCAAGTACCGCGGCGAGTTCGAGGAACGCCTGAAGACCGTGCTGAACGAACTGGCCAAGGACGAGGGCCAGACCATCGTCTTCATCGACGAGCTGCACACCATGGTGGGCGCCGGCAAGGCCGAGGGCGCCATGGACGCGGGCAACATGCTCAAGCCGGCGCTGGCGCGCGGCGAACTGCACTGCGTGGGGGCCACCACGCTCGACGAATACCGCAAGTACATCGAGAAGGACGCCGCGCTGGAGCGCCGTTTCCAGAAGATCCTCGTGGGCGAGCCCACGGTGGAAGCCACCATCGCCATCCTGCGCGGCCTGCAGGAAAAGTACGAGGTGCACCACGGCGTCGAGATCACCGACCCGGCCATCGTGGCTGCGGCCGAGCTCTCGCACCGCTACATCACCGACCGCTTCCTGCCCGACAAGGCCATCGACCTGATCGACGAGGCCGCGGCCAAGATCAAGATCGAGATCGACTCCAAGCCCGAGGTGATGGACCGGCTCGACCGCCGCATCATCCAGCTCAAGATCGAGCGCGAGGCCGTCCGCAAGGAAAAGGACGAGGCCTCGCAGAAGCGCGCCACGCTGATCGACGAGGAGATCGAGCGCCTGCAGAAGGAATACGCCGACCTCGAGGAGATCTGGAAATCCGAGAAGGCCCAGGTGCAGGGCAGCGCGCAGATCAAGGAAGAGATCGACAAGATCAAGTTCCAGATCGACGAACTCACCCGCAAGGGCGACTTCAACAAGGTGGCCGAGCTGCAGTACGGCAAGTTGCCCGAGCTGCAGCGCCGCGAGCGCGAGGCCCAGGCGCAGGAGTCCTCGGGTGAGGGCGGGGGCGGCGCGAAGAAGCGCAACCAGCTGCTGCGCAACGAAGTCGGCGCCGAAGAGATCGCCGAGGTGGTCTCGCGCGCCACCGGCATCCCGGTGTCCAAGATGCTGCAGGGCGAGCGCGAGAAGCTGCTGGCCATGGAAGACAAGCTGCATGAGCGCGTGGTGGGGCAGGACGAAGCCATCACGGCCGTGGCCAACGCCATCCGCCGCTCGCGCGCGGGCCTGTCCGACCCGAACCGGCCCACGGGATCGTTCCTGTTCCTTGGCCCCACGGGCGTGGGCAAGACCGAGCTGTGCAAGGCGCTGGCCGGCTTCCTGTTCGACAGCGAGGATCACCTGATCCGCATCGACATGAGCGAGTTCATGGAGAAGCACTCGGTGTCGCGCCTCATCGGCGC
Source organism: Burkholderiaceae bacterium (assembly GCA_017998575.1). The sequence continues at coordinate 2,289 of JAGOCV010000171.1, read as the reverse complement.
GCCGCCGGGCTACGTGGGATACGACGAGGGCGGCTACCTGACGGAAGCCGTGCGCCGCAAGCCCTACAGCGTGGTCCTGCTCGACGAAGTGGAGAAGGCGCACCCCGACGTGTTCAACGTACTGCTGCAGGTGCTCGACGATGGCCGTCTCACGGATGGACAGGGCCGCACCGTGGACTTCAAGAACACGGTCATCGTGATGACCAGCAACATCGGCTCGCCCATCATCCAGAACATGGCGGGCGCGCCGGCCGAAGAGATCAAGGACGCCGTGTGGGACGAGCTGAAGAACCACTTCAGGCCCGAGTTCCTCAACCGCATCGACGAGACCGTGGTGTTCCACGCGCTCGGCGCGGGGCACATCGAATCGATCGCGCGCATCCAGCTGGCCGAGTTGCAGAAGCGCCTGGCGCATCTCGACCTGGCGCTCGATGTGTCGCCGCAGGCACTGGCCGAGCTGGCCAAGGTCGGCTTCGATCCGGTGTTCGGCGCGCGGCCGCTCAAGCGGGCGATCCAGCAGCGCATCGAGAATCCGCTCTCGAAGCTGTTGCTCGAAGGCAAGTTCGAGCCCAAGAGCACGATCCCGGTGGATGTCGATCCGGTGCGCGAGCCGGGCGTGTTCAAATTCGAGCGGGCGGCGCATTGAGCGCCGCGAACACGACATGACGTTCGAGGAGTGACGGTTTGGGTGATGTGATCGGCGGCCTGGTCCGCTTCGTGCTGCGTGTGGTCTTCTTTCTGATGGGCCTGCTGTTCGCGGCCAGCGTGCTGGTGGCGGTGCTCTTCATTGCGCTGGCCTGGTCGCTGCGCGCGCTATGGGCCCGCATCACCGGCAAGCCCGTCACGCCGTGGGTGATGCGCATGGACCCGCGGGCGGGCTTCCGCCGTTTCCACGAGGCCGCCGCGCCGGCCGAGCCTGAGCCGACGGCGGGTGAGCGCGCGGCCGCTCGCGCGTTGGGCGGTGGCGATCGCCGCGCCGACGTGACCGACGTGCAGCCGCGCGAGCCCGGCGCGCGCGACTGAGGCCTGCCCGGGCCAGGCCAGCGCGATATCACGCAGGCTTCACACAGGCCGCATCGCATTCGCATCGCGGGCGCCGACACTGGCCCGCATGTCGCATCACCTCATCATCCATGGTGGCCGGGCCCTGTCGGGGCGCATCCGGCCTTCGGCCAACAAGAACGCCGTCCTGCCCGTGCTGTGCGCCACGCTGCTCACCGACGAGCCGGTGCTGCTGCACCACGTGCCCGAGATCACCGACGTGCTGCAGATCCTGGACGTGTTCCGCCGCCTGGGCAGCGAGGTGCACGCCGATTTCGCCTTGGGCCAGGTGCGCATCCACCACCGAGACACGCGATTCGATCCGGCCCTGCACCGGCTGCCCGAGGCCATGCGCTCGTCCGTCATGCTGGTGCCGCCGCTGATGGCCCGCTTCGGCCAGGCCCGGCTGGAGCGCGACGTGAAAGGCTGCACGCTGGGCGTGCGCGAGATCGATCCGCATATCGAGGTGTTCGAGCGCTTCGGCGGCCGCGTCGAGCGCACCGACGATGCCGTGGCCGTGTATGCCGACGCGCTGGTGGCCAACGATCACTGGCTGGACTACGCCTCGGTCACCACCACCGAGAACTTCGTGCTGTGCGCGGCGATGGCGCGCGGCACTTCCACACTCACCAACGCCGCCTGCGAGCCGCACGTGCAGGAGTTCTGCCGCTTCATGGCCGCGATGGGCGCCCAGATCGATGGCATCGGCACCTCACGTCTCACGGTGCATGGCGGCGCACGACTGCGAGGCACGGAATTCCGCTTTGCCGACGACTTCCACGAGGTCGCGACCTTCCTGGCCCTGGGCGCGATCACCGGCGGGGAGATCGAGGTGCGCAACGGCGAGCCGCAGCAGTTCCCGCTGATCGACCGCGTGTTCGCGAAGTTCGGCGTGCAGGTCAAGCACCGCGACGGCTGGTCGGTGGCCACCGCCGATGGCCCGCTGCGCGTGGCGCAACCCTTCACGCCCAACCTGCTGCCCAAGATCGAGGCCGCGCCCTGGCCCTATCTGCCGGTGGACCTGCTGCCCATCTTCGTGGCGCTGGGCGTGCGGGCGCAGGGCAGCGCGATGTTCTGGAACAAGGTGTACGACGGCGCCATGGGCTGGACGAGCGAGCTGTCGAAGTTCGGTGCGCACACCGTGCTGGCCGATCCGCACCGGCTCATCACCTTCGGCGGCCTGCCGCTCACGCCGGCGCGGGTGGAGAGCCCCTACATCATCCGCGTCGCCATCGCGCTGATGATGGT
>JAGOCV010000170.1 GCA_017998575.1 Burkholderiaceae bacterium | reverse complement strand
CTTCGAGGCCGAGGCCGCGCGAGCCACCTTGCGCGTCCAGTTGCCCGAGTACATGGTGCCCAACCTGTTCGTGGTGCTGGAGGCGCTGCCGCTCACGCCCAACGGCAAGGTGGACCGCAAGGCCCTGCCGGTGCCGACGCTGGCGGTGGACGAGGCGGACGACAGCGCCGACGAGGCCCTCATGACGCCGGTGCAACGCCAGGTGGCTGCGCTCTGGCGCGAAGTGCTGAACACCCAGCGCATCGGCCTGCACGCCAACTTCTTCGACCTGGGCGGCCATTCGCTGCTGCTGGTGCGGCTGCAGGCCGCCATGCAGCGCGAGTTCGGCAAGGAGTTCCCGCTGGTGGAGCTGTTCCAGCGCACCACCGTGGCCGCCCAGGCCGAACGCATGTCCACACCGGTGAGCACCAGCGGGGCGCTGGAGCGCGCCCGCGCGCGCGCCGCCAAACAGATTCAGGGGTAAGGGGAGATGAGTCCCAGCGAGCAATTTCCCGCGCACGCCATGGCCATTGTGGGCATGGCAGGGCGCTTTCCGGGCGCCAGCGACCTGGACGCGTTCTGGCGCAACATCCGTGAGGGCGTCGAGTCGCTCGAACCGTTCAGCGACACCGATCTGCTGGACGCCGGCGTGGACCCGGCCCTGAGCGCGCAGCCCCAGTACGTGCGCAAGGGCACGGTCCTGGAAAACGCCGACCATTTCGACGCCGGCTTCTTCGGCATGTCGCCGCGCGAGGCGCAGGTGATCGACCCGCAGCAGCGCATCTTTCTCGAATGCGCCTGGGAGGCGCTGGAGCACGCGGGCTATGCGCCCGGTGCGATCGCGCACGCCGTCGGCGTGTACGCCGGCGCCAGCATGAACACCTACCTGCTGTCGCAGATCCTGCGCGACCCGGCGCTGGCCGCGTCGGTGGGTGGCTACCAGCTCATGCTGGGCAACGACAAGGACTTTCTCTGCACGCGCGTGTCCTACAAGCTGGACCTGCACGGGCCCAGCATGACGCTGCAGACCGCCTGCTCGACCTCCCTGGTGGCGGTGCAGGTGGCCTGCCGCGCGCTGGAGCGCCACGAGTGCGACATCGCGCTGGCCGGCGGGGTGTCGGTCAACTTTCCGCAGCGCGGCGGCTACCTGTTTCAGGAGGGCATGATCCTCTCGCCGGACGGCCACTGCCGGCCATTCGACGCCGATGCCAAGGGCACGCGCCCGGGCGCCGGTGCGGGCATCGTGGTGCTCAAGCGCCTGGCCGACGCGCTGGCCGACGGCGACACCATCCACGCCGTGATCCGCGGCGCGGCCATCAACAACGACGGCGCGGGCAAGGCCGGCTACACCGCGCCCAGCGTGGACGGCCAGGTCGAGGCCATCGCCACGGCGCAGATGCTGGCCGACGTGGACCCGCGCAGCATCGGCTACCTGGAGGCGCATGGCACCGCCACGCCGCTGGGCGACCCGATCGAGATCGCGGCGCTGCGCCAGGTGTTCGAGGCCGGCACCGCCGACCAGGGCTTCTGCCGGCTGGGCTCGCTCAAGGCCAACCTGGGCCACCTCGACGCCGCCGCCGGCGTGGCCGGCCTCATCAAGACCGTGCTCGCGCTGCAGCACCGCGAGCTGCCGCCGCTGGTGAACTTCCGTCAGGCCAACCCGCAGCTGAACCTGGACCGCTCGCCCTTCACCGCCAGCGCCCAGGCCGCCCCCTGGCCGGCGGGTGGCGCACCGCGCCGCGCGGGCGTGAGCTCCTTCGGCATCGGCGGCACCAACGCCCACGTGGTGCTGGAAGAAGCGCCCGAACCCGAGCGCGCCGAGCGCGCTGCCGATCAACCCCAGCTGCTGGTGCTGTCCGCACGCAGCGAAGCCGCGCTCGAAGCCGCCACGCAGCGCCTGCGCGACCACCTTGCCAGCCACCCCGCACAGAACCTGCGCGATGTCGCCTGGACGCTGCAGGCAGGCCGCCGCGCCTTCCCGCACCGCCGCACGGTTGTGGCCGCCAGCGCGGCCGATGCCGTGGCCGCGCTCGGTGCGCCCAAGCGCGCGCCGGTGCACACCGCCCGCCACGAAGGCGGCGAACGGTCCGTGGCCTTCCTCTTCAGCGGCCAGGGCAGCCAGTTCGCCGGCATGGGCGCGGACCTGTACGAACAGCACGCCGTGTACCGCGACGCCATCGACCGCTGCGCCGAGCTGCTGCGCGAACCCCTGGGCCGCGACCTGCGCGAGCTGCTGTTCGCGCCGCCCGGTGACCTCACCATCAACGAAACCCGCTACGCCCAGCCGGCGCTGTTCGTCACCGAGTACGCGCTGGCGATGCTGTGGCAGTCGTGGGGCGTGCGCCCGGCCGCGATGCTGGGCCACAGCATCGGCGAATACGTGGCGGCCCACCTGGCCGGCGTGATGTCGCTCGCCGATGCGCTGGCCCTGGTGGCCGCGCGCGGCCAGCTGATGCAGGGCATGGCGCCCGGTGGCATGGCGGCGGTGCAGCTCAGCGCCTCCGAACTGCAGAAGTGGCTGGCCACGCCGGCCGGCACGCTGGAGATCGCGGCGGTGAATGCGCCCAACCTGTGCGCCATCTCCGGCCCGCACGAGGCGCTGGAAGCCTGCCTGGCGCAGCTGAAAGCGCAGGGCATCGACGCCCAGCCGCTGCACACCTCGCACGCGTTCCATTCCTCGATGATGGAAGGCGTGCTCGCCCCGTTCACCGCGCTGGTCGAGAAGATGGCGCTGGCCGAGCCCGGCGTGCCCTATGTGTCCAACGTCACCGGCCTGTGGATCACGCCGGCCCAGGCCACCTCGCCCGCCTACTACGCCGAGCACCTGCGCCGCGCTGTGCTGTTCGAGGCCGGCGTGCGCACGCTGGCGGCCGACCCTTCGCTGCACCTGCTGGAAGTCGGCCCTGGCCGTTCGCTGGCCACGCTGGCGGGCATGGCGCTGGGCGTGGAAGGCGTGCGCCGAACCAGCCTGTCCATGGGCAACGCGCGCGATGCGCGCGGCGGCTCGGTGGCGATGCTCGAAGCCGCGAGCCGGCTCTGGCTCGCGGGCGTGTCGATCGATTGGGCCGGCCTGCACGGCACGGTGCGGCCGCGTCGCGTGCCGCTGCCGACCTATCCGTTCGAGCGCAAGCGCCACGCGGTGGACCCGGCGGCGCCCAAGGCCGCACCCGCGAGGGCCACGGCCCCGGTGGCGGAAGCCGCCGTGCAACGGCCCATCGACGACTGGTTCTGGGAGCCCTCGTGGCAACGCGCAGGCTCGCTGGCCACCGGCACCTCGCCCGGCGCCGACGGGCAGGGCCGCTGGCTGGTGTTCCGCCACGATGACGCCGCCTCGCAGGCGCTGGCGGCCGCGCTGGCCGCACAGGGCATCGAGGTGATCTCGGTGACTCCCGGGCCCGCGTTCCGCCCGATCTCCGCCACGCATTACGAGCTGGCGCCCGACTCGCAGGCGGACCACGAACAACTTTTCAGCGCCCTCGGCGCGGACGCACCGGCCTGCGTGCTGCATGCCTGGAACGCGACTGTCGACGCGCCGCAGGCGCTGGAGGCCGCGCTGCCCCAGGGCCGCCGCCAGGCCTTTGACGCGCTGATCTGCCTGGCGCGCGCGCTGGGCGGTGTGAAGCGCGCCCGGCCGCTGCCGGTGCTGGTGCTCAGCAGCGACCGCGAGCCGGTGCTCGGCACCGAGTCCGTGCGCCCCGAGCGCGCGCTGCTGCTGGGCCCGGCCTTGCTGCTGCCGCTGGACGTGCCCGGCGTGCACTGCCGGGCGATCGATCTGGCCGGCAGCGAGTGGACACCCGACGCCGCGCCCCGGCTGGCCGCCTCGCTGCGCGCCGAGGTGGCGCAGCCCGAGCCCGATGGCGTGGTCGTGTACCGAGGCCGCCACCGCTGGATTCCCACGCTCGTGCCTCAGCGCCTGAGCGCCGACGCGAGCCCCTTGCCCTTGCGCGAGGGCGGCACCTACCTGGTGACCGGCGGCGCAGGCGGCATCGGCCTGACCCTGGGCCAATGGCTGTCGCGCCACGTGCGGGCGGCCCGGCTGGTGCTGGTGTCGCGTTCGGCCTGGCCCGATCGGGCGCAATGGGATGCGCTGCTGGCCGCCCAGGACACGCCCGCTGCGCAGAAGGCGCGGATCGCCGCCCTGCGCGCGATGGAGGCGGCCGGGGCCGAGGTCTTGCTCTGTTCGGGCGACGTGGCCGACGAGGCGCAGATGCAGGCCGTGGTCGCCATGGCGCGCGCGCGCTTCGGTGCGGTGCACGGTGTGGTGCATGCCGCCGGTGCGCTGGGCACGGGCACCGTGTTCGAGAAGACCGCGCCCGGCATCGAGACCGTGCTGCGGCCCAAGCTCGAAGGCACGCTGGTGCTGGACCGCGTGCTGGCCGGCAGCGGGCTCGACTTTTTCATGATGTGTTCGTCCATCAGCACGGCCTTCGGGTCGGCCGGCATGGCCGACTACTCGGCGGCCAATGCCTTCCAGGATGCGTTCGCCAAGTCCGGCCTGGCGCGGTCGAGCGAGCGCGTGCTGGCGGTGGGCTGGGACTCGTGGCGCGATGTCGGTTTCTCGGCCGCGCAGGGGGCCGACCCCTCGCACGCGGCGCTGCGCCACGCGATCCGCCCCGAGGAAGGTGCCGATGCCTTCGGGCGCGCGCTGGCCGCCGGGCTGCCCCATGTGTACGTCACCCGCCAGGTGATGCCCGACATGCTGCGCGACGTGGAGGCCCTGAAAGCCTGGCTGCGCCAGTCGGGCGAGGCCGCCCCGGACCGGCCTGCCTCGGGCGAGTCCGCCGCTGCCGCGCCCGTGGACCTGCAGGCGCTCGCGCCGAACGAGATCGAAGCGCGCATCGGCGCCATCTGGAGCGAGTTGCTGGGGGTGGACGACATCGGGCTGGACGACGACTTCTTCGCGCTGGGCGGGCACTCGCTGATGGCGACCCGCATCATCGCGCGCATCGAGGAACAGTTCGGCGCGCGCCTGTCGCTGCGCGATCTGTTCGAGGGCCCCAGCATCCGCCAGCTGGCACAGAAAGTGGTTGCGCAGGCGGTGGCGCTGAAGAGCAAGGACGCCGGTCGCCCCGAGAGCGGCGCCGATGACGAGGATCGGGAGGAGATCGAGTTTTGAACGCGCGCGAGTTGCTGGCACAGCTGGAGGGCCTGGGCGTCGAGCTGACGGCGGACGAGGGCCGCCTGCGCGTGAGCGCGGCCCGTGGCCGCCTGGACGACGAACTCAAACACGCCATCGGCGAACACAAACCCGAATTGCTGGCGCTGCTGGCCCAGCGCCGCCCGCCGGCCGCCGGGCCGGTGGCCAGCGTGGCCCACGATGGACCGCTGCCCCTGTCCCCCTTTCAGGAGCGGCTGTGGATCCTGCAGCAGCTCGAACCCGACAGCACCACCTACCTCATGGCCACCACCTGGCTCGCACCCCTGGGCGTGAGCGGTGAGGCCCTGGTGGCCGCGATCGAGCGGGTTCACGCGCGCCAGCTCGGCCTGCGCATGGTGTTCGTCGAGGAACAGGGCAAGCCGTGGGGACGCCGCGTGGACGTGCCCCAGGTTCGCGTGCACGACCTGCGCCACCTGACCCCGACCGAACAGAAATGGCAGATCGACGCCGACGTCGAGCGCGTGGTGCACACGCCGATCGACCTGACGCGCGAGACCCCGGCGCGCTTCGAGGTCTACGCCACCGCGGGCGACACCTGGGTGGTGATGGTCGCGGCGCACCACATCGCCGTCGACGCCTGGTCGCTGCATGTGCTGCGCCGGGAAATCACCGCCGAGCTGGCGGCACCCGGGCGGGGCCAGGGCGAAACGCCGGTGCTGCAGTACGCCGACTACGCCGCCTGGCAGCGCAGCGCGGTGGACACCTCCGCCGGGCTGGACTGGTGGGAGCGCACGCTGCAGGGCTCGCCCCAGCTCTCGGCCTTTCCCGCTGACCTGCCGCTGTCCGACGCACCGGCGCGCGGGGCCAGCGTGGACTTCGAACTGGATGCGGAGCTGGTCTCGGGCCTGCACCAGCTGGTGCGGCGCGAGAACGCGACGGTCTACATGGCGATGCTGGCGGCCACCGTCGCGCTGCTGCGTGCCCACACCGGCCAGGGCGACCTGCTGCTGGGCAGCCCCATGGGGGTGCGCGAGCGCGCCGAGTTCGAGAACCTGGTCGGCCCCTTCGTGAACCTGCAGGTGGTGCGCCTGCAGGTCGGCGACGACCCCGGTTTCGGCGAGCTGCTGCGCCGCGCGCGCAACGCGCTGTTCGACGCGCACGAGCACCGCCAGGTGTCCTTCGAGAGCGTGCTGGAGCGGCTGAAGCCCGCGCGCTCGTTCCAGCACTCGCCGCTGTTCCAGGTGGCGGTGGTGCAGCACAACGTGAACGCCGATGGGCAGGACGATCAGAGCGGCCTGGCCATCACCGGCGGCGGCGCCCTGCACGAACTGACCTGGTTCGCGCGCGAGCAGGGCGGCCGCCTGGTCTGCAGCCTGGAGTACCGCAGCGACCTGTATTCCAGCGCCATGATGGAGCGCCTCGCGTCGCAGCTGCAGGCGCTGCTGCGCGGCGCGGTGGCGACCCCCGACGCACCGGTGAGCCGGCTGCCGCTGCTCACGCCGGCCGCGCGCGAGCAGCTCGTGCACGGTTTCAACCAGACCACCCGGTCGCTGGACGGCACGCTCTTCGCCCAGCGGCTGGAGCGGCAGGCCGCCCAGTCGCCCGAGCGCATCGCGGCGGGCTTCGAGGGCCAGACCCTGGACTATGCATCGCTGAACCGGCGCGCCAACCAGCTCGCGCACCACCTGCAAGGCCTGGGCGTGCGGCCCGGCGTGCGCGTGGGCATCTGCATGGACCGCTCGCTGGACCTGCTGGTTGCGCTGCTGGCGGTGCACAAGTCCGGCGGGGCCTATGTGCCGCTGGACCCGGACTTTCCCGCCGAGCGCCTGGCCTACATGCTGGAGGACAGCGGCGCGCGGGTGCTGCTCACGAGCGGCGAGGCGGCCGATGCCGTCAGCGCGCCCGATGGCGTGCGCTGTGTGGACCCGCTGGCCGACGCGACGGCCATCGCCGCCCACAGCGGCGACAACCCGGCGCCCGCCGCACAGCCGGGCGATGCGGCCTATGTGATCTACACCTCCGGCTCCACCGGCCGACCCAAGGGTGTGGTGGTGCCGCAGGGCGCGCTGGCCAACTTCCTGGCGTCGATGGCGCTGCAGCCCGGCTTGTCGGCCGACGACGTGCTCGCGGCCGTCACCACCGTGTCGTTCGACATTGCCGGGCTGGAGCTGTACCTGCCCCTGACGGTGGGTGCGCGGGTGGAGCTGGCCTCGCGCGACACCGTCACCGACGGCGTGGCGCTGGCGGAATGGCTCACCGAATGCCAGGCCACGGTGCTGCAGGCCACGCCCGCCACCTGGCGCCTGCTGCTGGAAGCCGAGTGGACGCCCGCGCGGCCGCTGCGCGCCTTCTGCGGTGGCGAGCCCCTGCCGCGCGACCTCGCCGACCGCCTGCTGGAGCGGGTGGACCAGCTCTGGAACCTGTACGGCCCGACCGAGACCACCATCTGGTCGACCGTGCACCAGGTCGAGCCGGCGCCCGCGCCGATCAGCATCGGCCGGCCCATCGCCAACACACAGATCCATGTGCTCAACGCGCACGGCGAGCCGGTGCCGATCGGGGTGCCGGGTGAGCTGTGCATCGGCGGTGCCGGCGTGGCCACCGGCTACCACGAGCGCGCGGAGCTCACGGCCGAGCGCTTCGTCGCGGACCGTTTCTCCGCCCAGCCCGGCGCGCGCCTCTACCGCACCGGCGACCTCGCGCGCTGGGACGCGCAGGGCCGCCTGCACCACCTGGGCCGGCTTGACCACCAGGTGAAGGTGCGCGGCTACCGCATCGAACTCGGCGAGATCGAGGCCGCGCTCTCCGCCCACCCGGCGGTGCGCCAGGCGGTGGTGATGGGCCGCGAGGCCGGCCCGGCCGACGTGCGGCTGGTGGCCTACCTGGCGTTCCAGCCCGGCGAGGACCTGACCGCCAGCGACGTGCGCCGCTTCCTGCGCAAGCAGTTGCCCGACTACATGATTCCGTCCGTGGTGGCCGCGGTCGATGCGATCCCGCTCACGCCCAACGGCAAGGTCGACCGCGCCGCGCTGCCCGATCCGTTCCGCAACGCCGTGCAGACCGCGCGCGACTACGTGGCGCCCGAGCCGGGGCACGAACAGGTCATGGCCGACATCTGGCGCGAGATCCTGCAGGTCGATCGCGTCGGCGCCGAAGACAATTTCTTCGAGCTGGGCGGCCACTCCCTGCTGTCGCTGCGCGTGGCGCAGGCGGTGGAGAAGCGGTTGGGATGGCGCATGGATGCGCGTACATTGTTCTTCCAGAACCTGCGTCAGGTGGTGGCGGTTGCGGCCGCCGAAAAGGGAACCCTCCAGGAATGACGCCACTTTTTTTCGGTGAGCGCTCGCGCCGCCTGTTCGGTGTCTACACGCCGGCCCATGCCCGGGGTGGGAAGGCGCGCGGCGCCGTGATC
>JAGOCV010000169.1 GCA_017998575.1 Burkholderiaceae bacterium | reverse complement strand
CAGCCACAGCAGGCCCAGCGAACGCCGCGTGCGCGCCTGCGGCAGCGGCAGGCGCGCCAGGGCCTTGCCGGCCTGCAGCGGCGAATCGATGTCGGGCACCAGGGCCACGCCCAGGCCGCGCTCGACCATCATCGACACCGCCAGCAGCGAGTTGAGCTCGAACCGCTCCAGCGGGACGATGCCCGCGTCGCGCAGGTATTCGTCGGCCAGCTTGCCGCCGCCCAGTGTGCGGTCGTAGCGGATCAGCGGCTGGGTGCGCAGCAGTTGCAGCGGATCGTCGCCCGCCAGCCGGCGCGGCACGAGCAGCACCAGCGGTTCCTCGCGTAGCAGCTTCCAGCGAAGCGTCTTGGGCAGCTCGAACGCGGGCCGGAGCGTGAGCGCGGCATCGATGCTGCCGTCGGTCACCAGGTCGTAGAGCTGCGTGGCCACGCCCGAGCGGATCGACACGCGCGTGGCCGGATGGCGGCCCGTGAACACCTGCAGGATCAGGGGCAGGGCGCTGTGCAGCACGGTGTTGATGGTGCCCACGTGCAGCTCGTGCTGCAGTTCGTCGCCATGGACCCAGGTGCGCAGCCGCGCGGTGTCGTGCACGATGGCCTCGGCCTTCTCCACCAGGCGGTAGCCCGCTTCGGTGGGGCGCACGGTGCGGCCGGCCCGCAGCAGTAGCGCGGTGCCCAGCTCGGCTTCGAGCACGCGCATCTGCTGCGCCACGGCGGCCGGGCTCAGGTCGAGCTGCCGCGCCGCCTCGGCCATGGAGCCCTTGGCGGCCACGAGCAGGAAGGTGTGCAGGAAGTTGGTGTCCACAAGACGTATTTTGTAGCTTGTGAAGAAAGGTGGACGTGGTTTTTTATGGATTGTGGGCCGGCCACACTGCCCCCCGAGCGAAAGACACAAGGAGACCTCCGCCATGAACCGCTTCCAACCCAACCGCCGTCAACTGCTGGCGCTTTCCGCCCTGGGCGCGCTGCCGTCCCTGGGCCGGGCCCAGTCCAGCCGGCCCGTGCGCATCGTGGTGCCGTTCGCGCCGGGCGGCGGCAACGACGTGCTGGGCCGCCAGATGGCCAACGGGCTGACCGAATCCACCGGCCGCAGCCACATCGTTGAAAACCGCGCGGGTGCGGGCGGCAACATCGGCACCGAGTTCGTGGTGCGTGCGGCCGCCGACGGCACCACGCTGCTGCTGGGCCACACGGGCACCATCTCGATCAACCCCGCGCTCTACACGGGCCTGAAGTTCGACGTGCAGAAAGACCTGACGCCCGTGGCCATGTTCGCCACCTCGGCGCTGGTGCTGGTGGTGTCGGAATCCTCGCCCATCCAGTCGATGGCCGACCTGGTGACGGCCATCCGCCGGGCCGACGGCAACTTCAACTACGCCTCCAGCGGTGCCGGCACCGGCGGCCACCTGACGGCCGAGATGCTGGCGCACATGCTGGGCACCAAGATGACGCACATCCCGTATAAGGGCACGGCGCCCGCGCTCACCGACGTGGTGGGCGGGCAGGTGCAGATGATGTTCAGCGTGATTCCGCCGGCGCAGGCGCTGGTGGCCAGCGGCAAGCTGCGCGCGCTGGCTGTCACCAGCGCGAAGCGGCTGGCGCAACTGCCCAACGTGCCCACGGTGGCCGAATCGGGCGTGGCCCAGCTCAAGGGTTTCGAGAGCACGCTGACCTACGGCCTGCTGGCGCCGCGTGCCACGCCGGCGCCGGCGATCGAGGCGCTGGGCCGGCAGATCCTGCAGGTGGCGGGCACGGCGGCCTTCCAGTCCAAGCTGGGCGTCGAAGGCGCCGAGCCGCTGCTGGGCGATGCCACGCAATACGCGGCGCTGATCCAGCGCGAGAGCGCCAAGTGGGGCGCCGTCATCAAGGCGTCGGGCGCCACGGTCTGAGGCCCGCCGCCGTCCTTCGCAGGAGCCCTCGCGCATCGTGAACGTCTTCGGGAACTTCCTCGTGCCGGCCGCGGCCGGCACGCTGTTCGACGACGCGGCGCTGTGCCGCGCCATGCTGGACTTCGAATCCGCGCTGGCCCGCGCCCAGGCGCAGGAAGAGGTGATCCCGCCAGCCGCGGCGCAGGCCATCGTGGTCGCGTGCGACAGCCTGCAACTCGATGCCGCCGCGCTGGCCGCAGGCGGGCGCCAGAGCGGCGCCATGGCCGTGCCGCTGGTGGCCGCGCTCGCGCAGGCGCTGCAGTCCGCCGGCCAGGCCGATGCCGTGCGTTACCTGCACTACGGTGCCACCACGCAGGACGTAGTGGACACCGCGCAGGCCCTGATGACGCGCCATGCGCTGGACGAACTGCTCGCCCAGGTGCAGGCCAGCGTGCAATGGCTGCGCTCTGAAGCCGCCCGCCATGCGCGCACGCCCATGCTGGCACGCACGCTGCTGCAGCCCGCGCAGGTGACGAGCTGGGGCCTCAAGTGCGCGCAGTGGGCCGCGCCGCTGACGCGCAGCCATGCGCAGCTTCGGCTGCTTGCCCGACGCGCGCTGGCGCTGCAGCTCGGCGGTGCCGTCGGCAACCTCTCGACGCTGGGCGAGGCGGGCGAGCGCGTGGCGACCCGCGTCGCCGCGCACCTGGGCCTGCGCTGTGCCGTGGGCAACTGGCATACGCAGCGCGACGAGTGGATGCGCCTGGGGCTGGAGGTGGCGGTGCTCGCGGGCTCGCTGTCCAAGATCGCGGGCGACCTGGTGCTGATGTCGCAGGCCGAGGTTGCCGAGGTGGTGGCGGGCGACGCTCAGAGCGGCGGATCGAGCGCCATGCCGCACAAGCGCAACCCCGTGGCCTGCATGCAGGCCGTGGCGGCCTGCGCGCAGGTGCCGCATCTGGCGGCCACGCTGCTCTCGACCATGGCGCAGGCCCACGAGCGCGGCATGGGCGAATGGCAGGCCGAGGTGGCCGTGTGGCCGCAACTGTGGGTGCAGGCCTTTGCCGCCGCCAGCGCGGTGAACGCGGCCCTGTCCGGCCTGCGCGCCGATCCGCAGCGCATGGCCCGCAACATCGACGAACTGCAGGGCGTGGTCTGCTCCGAGGCGCTCGCGCACACGCTGGCCGTGTCACTGGGCAAGCCCGCGGCCGCGGCGCTGGTGCGCTCGCTGGGCGCGCAGGCCATCGAGCGGCGCACGCCACTCGTCACGCTGCTGCTGGCCGATCCAGCCGTGGCGGCGCTGGACGCATCGCAACGCGCCGCACTGGCCACCGCCTGCGACCCGGCCGTGGCCGTGCTGCCCTCGGCCCGGCTGTGCGAGCGGATTCTGCGCACGGCCGATACCGACGCGCTGTAACCTCACCGGCCATGTCGAACGAACTCTTCCATCTCTCGCAGGCGGGCGGCGACGGCCCGCTGCTGGTCTTCAGCCATGCCCTTGGCATGGACCACACGGCCTGGGCGCCCGTCATCGACGCGCTGCGCGGGCGCTGGCGCGTGCTGGTGTTCGATCACGCCGGCCACGGCCGCTCCGCCGCTCCGCCGCAGCCGTGCGGCATGGACAGCCTGGTGGAGCAGGCGGCCGTTTTCCTGCGCGAGGTGGCGCGCGAGCCGGTCGTGTGGGTGGGCCTGTCGATGGGCGGCATGGTGGGGCAGGGCCTGGCCATCCGCCATCCGGATCTGCTGCGCGGTCTGGTGGTGGCCAACAGCACCGCGTTCTATCCCGAGGCCGGGCGCGCCGCCTGGAGCGCGCGCATCGACGCCGTGGCGCAGGGCGGCATGGCCGCCATCGCCGACATGGTGATGACGCGCTACTTCCACAAGGGCTTGCGCGCCGCGCAGCCCGACGCCGTGCGGCACGCGCGCGAGGTGCTCTGCGCCACCGACCCCGTGGCCTACGCCGACTGCTGCCGCGCCATCCGCGATGTGGACTGGCGCGCGGACCTGGCGCGTATCGCCTGCCCCACGCTGGTGATCGCGGGCGAGCTGGACGGCGGCACGCCGCCCGCCATGTCGCAGGCCATCGCCGATGCGGTGCCCGGCGCGCAGCTGGCGGTGATCGCGCAGGCCTCGCACATCAGTGCCATCGAGCAGCCGGCCGAATTCGCGCGGCTGCTGCTGGCCTTCGTGGCCGGCCGCGTGGACGGCCAGGCGCGGGTGCAGGACGACTACGACCGCGGCCTGCGCCAGCGCCGCCGCGTGCTGGGCGACGCCTGGGTCGACCGCTCGCTGGCGCAGCGCACGGCGTTCAACAGCGAGTTCCAGCAACTCATCACGCGCCACGCCTGGAACGACATCTGGGGACGGCCGGCCCTGGGCGACCGCACGCGGCGCTTCATGGTGCTGTCGATGATGCTGGGCCTGCGCGCCTGGGAAGAGTTCGCGCTGCACGTGCGCGCCGCGCTCGACGCGCAGGACGACTCACGCCTTGCGCCCGACGACATCAAGGAAGCGATCCTGATGGCCGCCATCTACTGCGGCGTGCCGGCCGCCAACCACGCCTTCGGCATCGCGGGCGCGATCCTCAAGGAGAAGGGGCTGGCGGCGCCCGAAGGGTTCGACGCCGCCCGCTGACAGCGGGCGCCCAGCCTGGCCTCAGAAGGTCACGACGCCGGTGATCCACAGCGTGCGACCCACCGGCGTCGTGCCGGTCACCGACGAGCCGCCCTGGAAGTACTGGTTGACCCAGGTGGTCGTGGGCGTCGTGGCCACCTCGCGATAGGCGGCGCGGAAGTCCTTGTCGAACAGGTTGTAGATGTTCGCGTTGAACGTCAACGCCTTCGACACCTTGTACGAGCCGCCCAGGTGGAACAGCGCGTACGCGTTGATGTCGCCGATGGTGTCGTAGATGATGCGGTTGTTGCCCGTCAGCTGCGCCGGGTCGCCGGTGAAGCGCGGGCTTTTGCCGCGGTACTCGCCACGCAACCAGAAGCGCCACTGGTCGTTCAGGTCGTAATCCACCTGCGCATTCAGCAGGTGTCTGGCCGTGTTGGCCAGCTGGCCGTTCTTCACGCCGTTCTCGATCACTTCGCTGTTCGTCCAGGTGTAGCCGGCGCGCACCGACCACTGCGGCGAGAGCTTCAGGCGCGTGCTCAGTTCGAGCCCCCAGGTCCGGGCTTCGTCGACGTTGATCGAGTAGGTGGCCGCCGGGTTGGCCGCGCAGCTGGAGATGAAGTTGGTGGCGCAGTCGCCGCCGCTGCTGATCTTGTCGTCCACCTGGTTGTGGAACAGCGTCACGGCCGCGTTCACGCCCTGCAGGTTGTCGAAGATCGCCGAGATCTCGGTGCTGGTGCTGGTCTCGGGCTTGAGCGTCGGGTTGCCGATGTTGATCGTCGCGCCCTGGCCGCTCACGCCGCTCACGCCATCGATCAGCTGGTTCAGGCGCGGCGCGCGAAAGCCCCGGCTGACGCCGCCCTTGATGGTGAGCGTGGGCTGGGCGGTCCAGACCAGGTAGGCACGCGGGCTGACGTGGCCGCCGAAGGTGCTGTGGTCGTCATAGCGGGCGCCGAGCGTGGCCGTGAGGTTGCGGCCGAGCTTCCATTCGTCTTCGGCGAACAGCGACCACATGGTCTGGCTGTGCGTCTGCGGCAGCAGGCCGTCGACGAGCTCCGCGTCCCACCACTGGCCGCCCACGGTCACGACGTGCGACTCGCCCAGCGGCGCCACCAGCTTGGTGTCGAGCACGGTGTTGGTGGTCTCCAGTTCGCGATCGGTGCCGCGGCGCGGATCGCCCGCCGGCACGGCGCCGCCGGGGATGGTGCGGCCGATGGTTTCGGTCACGTTGCGCATCAGGCTGCTCTCCAGCAGGCCGATGCCCAGCCGTGCCGTGTGGCCGATGGCGATCTGGTCGCGGTTGAAGCGCAGGAAGTCGCGGTAGCCCGGCGGGTTGTTGCCCAGCAGGTTGGTGAGGGCGTCGCGGTTGCCCAGGCGTCCGTCGCTGTTGTCGTACCAGGTGCGGCCCTGCTCCACGTCGAGCCACAGATCGTGCTGGCGCGATGGCGTGAGCGTGAGGCGCGCGCCCAGCGTGTGCTGGCGACTCGCGGCCGGCGCCGGGTTGCGGCCGCTGGCGGTGGCGCCGGGCGCAAGCACGTAGTCCGAGGCTTCGCGCTCATAGACGTCGCCCCGGATAGCCAGGCCCAGCATGTCCTGCCTGATGGGGCCGGAGAGATAGAAGTTGCCGCGGTACTGCTGGCCCCAGCTGCCGTCTTCCGGGATGCCGGCCTGCGCCGACACCTGCCCGCCCCATTGCCTGGCCACTTTGCGCGTGATGATGTTGATCACCCCGCCCATGGCGTCGGAGCCGTAGAGCGTGGACATCGGGCCGC
This sequence comes from Burkholderiaceae bacterium, assembly GCA_017998575.1. The sequence continues at coordinate 2,328 of JAGOCV010000169.1, read as the reverse complement.
GGATGACTTCGATGCGCTCGATGGCGGCCAGCGGCGGGATCAGGCTGGTGTGCGCCGCGCCGAAGCCGTTGGGCGTCACGTCGCCGGCCACGTTCTGGCGGCGGCCGTCGATGAGGATCAGCGTGTACTCGCTGGGCATGCCGCGGATGCTGATGTCCAGCCCGCCGGTCTTGCCCGTGCCGCCGCCCACGTCGATGCCTTCCACGTTCTGCAGCGCTTCGGCCAGGTCGCGGTACTGGCGGGTTTCGAGTTCCTGGCGCGTGACCACCGAAATGGAAGCGGGCGCCTGCCGCACGTCCTGCTCGAAGCCGGAGGCGGAGACCACCACTTCGGGCAGCGCCGCATCGGTGGCGGCCGAGGCCTGCGCCAGCGCGGTGCCGGCGCAGGTGGCCAAGGCCGCGAAGGCCGTGAGGCGCAGGGCGGATGCGGGCAGCAGGGGGCGGGAACGGTTGGAGTGATCAGTCATGGTGCAAACCTGGTTGTCGTGAGCGGACACGGAGCTTTGGAGATGGCTGGCTGTCCGGATCCGCGGGGCAGGGCCCGCGGCCAGGTCTGGCTGGCTGACGAAATGCAAGGAAAGAAGGGCGGGGCAACGCCGCGCGATCGGCGCAGGCGCCCGCAGGCGTGGCGGCAGCGATGGGGGCCGGCAGCGCGCCGGTCCACCCCTCAGGCCACGGGGACCGGAATGGGAGGGCGGTGCAGATCCGCCAGCAGCGGCGAATCGCGATGCTGCAGCAGCGGCGCCCGATACACCGACGAAGGCGGCACGACCGCGAAGGTCAGCAGGGCATGGATGAATTCGGGAATGTCGGCGTGGCCATCGGTCAGGCCATGTTCGGCCTCTTCAAGACCGGCCAGCAGCTCGAGCATGTCGGGCGCGTCGGCGTGCACGGCCTGCGCTGCCCGGGCGTGGTCCAGCACGCCCTGCACGTCGGCATGGGCGAACGAGAACATCCCGACGCTCAGGCAGAAATGGAGGGTGAACAACGCGAAAAGCCAACGACGCATGACGGCCCGCATTGTAATGCGATCGATTCGCGTTCGCAAAAAATTGTTGCGCACGTGGCTCGCGGGCCACGGCTTCGGCAGGCGCCGCCGCGCGGTTTTCAGCCGGCCGTCAGCAGCTTCTCCACGCTCACCTTCATCGCGTTCACCTTCATCGGCCCGTAGTTGGAGAGGAAGGCGACGTCGGCCGCGTCGCGCCCGTACGAGACCACCACGCGACCCGGCTCGCGCGTGGCCTGGGTGGCGTCGAAGGTGTGCCACGAGCCGCCCACATACGCCTCGAACCACGCATGCATATCCATCGGATCGAGCTTGTGCAGGTAGCCCGATACATAGCGCGCCGGAATGCGCAGCGCCCGGCACAGCGTGATCGCCACGTGAGAGAAGTCGCGGCACACGCCGGCCTTCGCCTCCATCGTCTCGAAGGCGCCGGTGCTCTCGTTGCTCACGCCGTACTGGTAGGTGATGTTCTTGCGGATCCAGTCGCTGATCGCCATCACCTGCCCGAAGCCGGGCGTGGCCTTGCCCACGATCTCCCAGGCGCGCTCGATGGCGGCGTCGGCGGGGCAGTAGCGGCTGGGCAGCAGGTACATCAGGCAGTCGGTGGGCAACTCGTCGATCAGCACGAAGCCGTCGTCTTCGGAGTCGTTGATGTCGTCGGCCACCACCACCTGCGACTGCACGTCGATCGTCGAGATGCCCTCAGGCAGCGTGAAGCGCTGGCACACGTTGCCAAAGGAATCGGTGTACTCGCTCGCGCGGATCCAGGGCGCCATCTCGTAGCTTTGCGACACCACCCACTGGGCGTCGCCGCTCGAAGGCCGCAGCATGGCCACGGTGGGGCAGACATCCTCGCATTCGAGTTCGACGTGGCTTCGCACGAGCAGGCGCATGGCTGGGGTCTTGCGGTTCTTGCGTTGGAGGGCAGGGGCAACAAAAAGCCCCGCGGCTGCGGGGCTTCGATCGAAGGCGGCGAGGCCTCAACCCTTGAGGTTGCGCTTGGCGGTGTCGCGGGCCGTCTTGGCGTCGTTCTCGCACGACTTCTTGGCATCGCCGTTGAGGTCATCGCACTTTTCCTTGGCGGTCTCGTACGTCGTGTCGGCGCGCACTTCCTGCACCTTGCGGGCGTTGCGGTCGCTGGGCTTGTACGACTGCTCCAGTTCGGCCTTGGCGATCTTTTCCTTGCCGTCGGCTTCCTTCTCGCAGACATCCTTGGCGTTGTCCTTCATGGCGTCGCAAGCCTTCTTGTCGGCCTTGTGCGTTTGCTCGATGCGGTCCTTGGCGGCGTCGTACTCGGCCTTGGTCATGGCGTGGGCCGAGAAC
>JAGOCV010000168.1 GCA_017998575.1 Burkholderiaceae bacterium | reverse complement strand
CGTAGTGGCCCGAGCGGCCGCCCGCTTTCTCCAGCGGGTGCACACCGTTGACCGTCATGCCGCGGTCGATGGCCTTGCACATGTCGTAGATGGTGAGCAGGGCCACCTGCACAGCGGTCAGCGCTTCCATCTCGACGCCGGTGGGGCCGGTGGTCTCGACGGTGGCGCGGCAGGTCACGCTGGCTTCGCGCGCGTCCGCTTGCGGCGAGAGGTCGAACTCGATGCTGACCTTGGTCAGGGCCAGCGGATGGCACAGCGGAATGAGGTCGCTGGTCTTCTTGGCGCCCTGGATACCGGCCACGCGCGCGATGCCCAGCACGTCCCCCTTTTTCGCCGTGCCCGAAGCGATGACGGCCAGCGTGTCCGGCAGCATGTCGATGCGCCCTTGCGCCACCGCGCGGCGGCGCGTGGCGGGCTTGTCGCCGACGTCCACCATGTGCGCCTGACCGTGCTCGTCGAAGTGTGTGATTGAGCTCATTTGAACGCTCGTGTGACGGTCTGGAATACGATTGGAAACGGAATCCGCAACTGAACTTCACGGATCGGCGGGATCATACGACGATGCTTCTCTGGAAACTGCGCCTGTGCACATGTCTGGCATGAGCCGGTGGCGCCATGCCCACAACGTGATGCCCATTCACCGAACGTCGACCCCGCGCTGGACCCGCACTGCCTGCCTCGCGCTCGCCCTGGCCGTGGGCGCTCCCGCCGTGGTGTCTCCCACCGCCCATGCCCAGTTGCCCGGCATGGGCGACAGCCACGACATGACCGTGGCCGCCGAACGGCGGCTGGGCGACCGCATCATGCGGGAGATCTATCGTGACCCCGACTACATCGACGATCCGCTGATCGGCGAGTACCTTCAGTCCATCTGGGAGCCATTGCGCGAGGCGGCGATCAAGCGCGGTGAACTCACGCCCGACATCCAGGAACGCTTTGCGTGGGTGGTGATGCAGGTGCGCGACCGTTCGGTCAATGCCTTCGCCCTGCCCGGCGGCTACATGGGCGTGCACCTGGGCCTGGTCGGCACGGTGGCCTCGCGCGACGAACTGGCCTCGGTCATGGCGCATGAACTCAGCCACGTCACGCAGCGCCACATCGCACGCATGATGACCGAGCAGGGCCGCCAGATGCCCTGGGTGCTGGGCGCCATGATCCTGGGCGTGCTGGCGGCGGGCAAGAGCCCCGATGCGGCCAATGCCGCCATCGTCGGCGGTCAGGCGCTGGCGGTGCAGAATCAGCTCAACTTTTCTCGCGACATGGAGCGCGAGGCTGACCGCATCGGCTACGGCCTCATGGGCCAGGCGGGCTTCGATGTCTCGGGCTTCGTGACGATGTTCGAGAAGCTGCAGCAGGCCTCCCGTCTCAACGACAACGGCTCCTTTCCCTATCTGCGCAGTCACCCGCTCACCACGCAGCGGATCGCCGATATGCAACTGCGCCAGCAGCTCGATGAGAAGCGCGAGGCGCGCGTGAAGACTTCACTGGAGCATGCCGTGGTGTCGGCGCGCGCACGCATGATGGCCAATCCGTCGGTCGACGCGCTGCGCGCGGCCCAGACGCAGGCGCAGGCGAGCGGCAGCGGACCGTCGGTGGAGCCGCGCGCCGCCGGCGATCTCTATGCAGCGGCATGGGCATCCATGCGATTGAGAGAGTTCGATCGCGCGCGCGAATTCACTTCGCGGCTGGCCTCGCTGGTGCGCGACGATGTCCGTGCCTCCCGCGCGGCGCGCCTGCTGCGCGTGGAGATCGAGCTGGCCGAAGGCAATGCCCAGGCGGCACTGGCCGCGCTGGGGCCTCAGACCAATACGGCGGCCAGACCCGAGTTGTTCCTGCGCGCGCAGGCCGAATCGCGCCTGGGGCGTTCGGCCGACACCGTGCCGGCCCTGCAGTCCTGGCTCGCGCGCCTGCCCGAGGATACGGCCGCCATGCAATGGCTGGCCGGCGGTTATGCGGCGCAAGGCCAGCCGCTGCGTGCGCTGCGCACCGAGGCCGAAATCCAGGTGCTGCGCTACGACTACCAGGCGGCCGTGGATCGCTTCCGAGCGGCGCAGGAGATGATCCGCCGTGGCCAGGCCGGGCGCAATCCCGCCGACCACGTGGAGGCATCGATCATCGACACGCGCCTGCGCGAGGTCGAATCACTTCTTCGCGAGCAGCGCCTCGAGCGCTGAGTCGATCACCACGCTCAGCAGCGAGTAGATCAGCGAGCCGATCAGCGCTGCGCCGAAGCCGGTTACCGCGAAGCCATCGCCCATCAGACGCGCGGCGGCCCAGAACATGGCGGCATTGATGACGAACAGGAAGAGGCCGAGCGTGACCACGGTCACCGGCAGCGTCAGCACCACGAGGATGGGACGCACGATGATGTTGAGCAGGCCGATCACCGCCGCTGCCAGCATGGCGGAGCCGAAGCTGCGCACTTCGACACCGCTGTAGACGTAGGCCACCGTGAGGAGCGCGGCCGCGCTCAGCAGCCATTTCAGGAGAAGTCTCATCCGGGCAGCATAACCCGGCCGCTGGCGGGATGCCACTGCGCCTGCGGCATCCGCGCGGGCTGGCGCTGGCTACTCTGCGGCAAGCACCAGCATGGCGCCCATGCCGGCGACGGCACCCGGCACGGTCCAGCGGGAGGACTTGGCGGCCGGCTGGTCGGGCGTGACCGGTTCCATGTCGTGGCCGATCTTGGGGCGGCGCGCATCCAGCACGCGCGTGACGCCATGCTCGGCATGCAGGCGCTGCGTCAGCTCGGTCAACGGGCCTTTGGCCAGGACCGGCGTCACGGTGTCGCCGTGCCGGCGCAGCAGCGGTACCACGGCGCCGAACAGCTTGTCGGCCCACTTGGCACGCCAGTTCTCGCGGGCGCTGTGGCTCACCCACTTGCTGATGCGGTGTGTCATGCGCGGTGCGCAGGCGACGACCACCCAGTGCGTGTTTCCACCCCGGCTCTGCATGGGCGCGAGTTGTTGTTCGGCGTAGGCGGCGTCATCCACGTAGACGATGATCTTGTCCATGATGGCTCCTGTGGGGTGAATCAGGGCATGGTAGCGGGCGAAGCTGACTCGAAGGCCAAAGGCCCCGCACGCTACTGCAGCAAAGAACGGGAAAGAAAGCCGGGACCGGGGCCCCGGCTGCCGTCAGCCGTGCGATGCGACGGCCGCGGCGCGGCGCGAGGCGACGAACTTGCCCAGTGCCAGCACCACGAGCGCGCCGACGATGTGCGACGTCCAGTACACCATGTCGGAGACGACTGCCAGGCCGCGCTCGTCCACCGTGCCGAACTTGGGCAGGAAGGTCCACTTGTCGGGCGAGACGAAGGCCGGGTCGGTGACCAGCATGCCCCCGGCGATCCAGCCCAGCAGCATGCCGCCGGCCGTGATGATCATCGGGAAGCGGTCCATTAGTTTGATGACCAGCTGGCTGCCCCAGACGATGATGGGGATCGAGATCAGCAGACCCAGCACCACCAGCAGCATCGAGTGCTCGCCCGCATTCTGCGCCGCACCGGCGATGGCGATCACGTTGTCGACCGACATCACGAGGTCGGCCACGATGATCGTCTTGATGGCCGCCAGCAGCTTGTCGCTGCCCGCCACTTCGCCATGCCCTTCCACGTCGGGGGCCAGCAGCTTGACGCCGATCCACACCAGCAGGATCGCACCGACGAACTTGAGGAACGGGATGGCCAGCAAGGTCATCGCGAAGGCGATGAGCACCACCCGCAGGATGATGGCGCCTGCCGTGCCCCAGATGATGCCTTTGGTACGCTGCGCCGGCGGCAGCTTGCGGCAGGCCAGCGCGATCACGACCGCGTTGTCGCCACCCAGCAGGATGTCGATGATGATGATCTGGCCCAGCGCGACCCAGAACGCGGGCGAAGTCAGAAAGTCCATAGGTTCCTCGTTGTCGATTGACGAAGGAAGCCGCGAACCGTGGGGTGGCCGTGGCTTCCGTGCTCTGCGAACCCGTGCTGACCGCACACGACCATTTCCGCAGGAGGCGAGTGCCGTGCGGGAGAAGAGAGCGTGCCTTGATCGACCGGCGTGGGTCCAATCAAAGGTCTTGCTCGACCGCCTGCACCACAACGTGGTCTGGCGGCCCGGACGGCCGGAAGCTTGCGCTTCGTATTGACGACAGATCCGATGCCCGGGCCGCGCTGCACGCGGCCATGGGGCGGGAGCTACTCCCCCTCGAAGGCGCCGATTTGACCACAAATGGCACATTTCACGCAAAAAAACCGGCCGGCCGATGCGTTCTCCGCCAGATCGCTATGATCCGTTCCCCCGCGCGCATCGCGGGCACGTCCATGGCCGCCATCCACATCACCGACATCGAAGCCGCGATCAACTTCTGGCGCGCGAGGAAGCCGTCGCCTGACGGCATCACGCTCGCGCCGGAATTGCGGGCGCTGGCCGAGGTGTATGCGCTGATGGTCTTCTATCGCGAGGATGAGGCGGCCGAGGAAGGCTTTCCGGCCAAGGCCTACGCCGCCTGGCGCGAGTGGTACGACAGCACGCCCGACACCCCCTGCATCGCCATCTGCTCCACCAGCCAGGGTGACGCGGTTTGCAAAGGGTGCGGACGCACCTTCGGCGAAGTGCAGCACTGGCCCGAGATGTCGCCGGGCGCCAAGCGCACCACCTGGCGCCGCATCACGCTGCAGGGCGAGGCCTGGCGCTTCAACCGCTATGCCGAGCGGGCCGGTCGGGGAGCGGTCACCGTCGCTGACGCACCGCCGGCCGACGACCCCGCCGCCAGCTGAAAACCCTGCCGGCCGCGCCATCGGCTTTACAGTCCGGCGTCACCGCGCTATGTTGTGTGAGCCCTTGCTCGCTCACCATGCTGCGCCTAGCCCAAGCCCCCAACATCGCCATCGCCACGCTGTGGGCGGATACGCTGTGCGAGGCCGGCATCGCCGCGACGGTGCAGCGTGAGCATCTGCTGGCGCTGGCGGGCCACCTGCCGCCCGACCAGTGCCTGCCCGAGGTGTGGCTCACGCACGAGCAGCAGGAGCCTCAGGCGCGGCAACTGCTGGATGACCTGCAGCAGGTTCGTCAGCGCCACTGGCGCTGCCTCTGCGGCGAAGAGGTCGAAGGCGGCTTCGAGCAATGCTGGAGTTGTGGCCAGCTGATGCCGGCCGAGTGAACCGCAGCGCGCGGCACCTCACTTCCAGCGCACGCACTCCAGCTCGACGGTCTGTTTGTCGTCGGCCAGCATCAACAGGCCGTCCTGGAGGGTGGCCTGCAACTGCATGCTGCGCTGGGCCAGCGTGGCCAGGGCCTGCGAGGCCTCGGTGGGCACACGCCAGACGCTGAGCTTGTCCAGCCGCGAAAGCTTGTTCTCGATACCGCGCCACCACACCTCGGCGGCGTGATTGAAGGCATACACGCTCACCGCATCGGCCTTGCTGCAGGCCTTGGCAAGCGGCTTGTCCTCGGGCTGCCCCACTTCGATCCAGCGGCGCGGCCGGCCGGTGAAGTCTCGCAGCCAGACGTCGGGCTCGTCCGGATCGGACAGGCCCGCGCCGAAGGCAAACGTGCCGTCGCCATTGCATTCGGTTTGCAATGCATGGGCTTCACGGGCCAGCGCGGCCAGCCGGATCATCATGCGCTCGTCCGTTTCGCTCGGGTGCCGCGCGAGAGTGAGCGCATGCTCGGCGTAGTAGCCGTGGTCGATGTCGGCGATCTGGAGGGTCGCCTTGTAAATGGTGGATTTGAGGGCCATGTGGCGAGCCGGTAGAGGCGCGGCCAGCCCAGCCGGGCCGCCGCATCAGACGGGATGGGGCGTGTGTCAGCAGCGGCGGGCCAGTTCGGCGGCCCGTCCGATGTAGGTGGCGGGCGTGAGGTCGAGCAGGCGCTGCTTTTCGGCCTCGGGGATCTCCAGCGAGCGGATGAGGCCGTGCAGGTCGGCCGCAGCCACGGTCTTGCCGCGCGTGACTTCCTTGAGCTTCTCGTACGCGCCCTGCACGCCGAAGCGGCGCATCACGGTCTGGATCGGTTCGGCCAGCACTTCCCAGGCGGCGTCCAGGTCGGCCGCCAGCGCCTCTTCGTTGAGCTCGAGCTTGTTCAGGCCTGTCATGAGCGACTGCTGCGCCAGCACGGCATAGCCCAGCGCCACGCCCATGTTGCGCAGCACGGTGGAGTCGGTCAGGTCGCGCTGCCAGCGGCTGACGGGCAGCTTTTCGGCCAGATGGCGCAGCAGCGCGTTGGCCAGGCCGAGGTTGCCCTCGGCGTTTTCGAAGTCGATCGGATTGACCTTGTGAGGCATGGTGCTGGAGCCGATCTCGCCAGCCTTCAGGCGCTGCTTGAAGTAGCCCAGGCTCACGTAGCCCCAGACGTCGCGCGACCAGTCGACCAGGATGGTGTTGGCACGCGCCACGGCGTCGAACAGCTCGGCCATGTAGTCGTGCGGCTCGATCTGGATGCTGTAGGGCTGGAAGGTGAGCCCCAGGCCCAGCGGCTCAGGCGTCTCGATCACCTTGGCGGCAAAGGCTTCCCAGTCGAATTCGGGCCAGGCGGCCAGGTGGGCGTTGTAGTTGCCGACAGCACCATTCATCTTGGCCCTGAGCTTCACGCCCGCGATGGCGTCGCGCGCGGCGGCCAGTCGGACAACGACGTTCGCGATTTCCTTGCCCACCGTGGTGGGACTGGCCGTCTGCCCGTGCGTGCGGCTGAGCATGGGCACGGCGGCGTGGGCGTGCGCCATCTCGCGCATCTTGCCGATCACCGCGTCCAGCGAGGGCAGCAGCACCAGATCGCGTGCGGACTTGAGCTGGAGCGCATGGCTGGTGTTGTTGATGTCCTCGCTGGTGCAGGCGAAGTGCACGAACTCGCTGGCAGCCTGCAGTTCGGGGCGGGCCTCGAAGCGCGATTTGATCCAGTACTCCACGGCCTTCACGTCGTGGTTGGTGGTCTTCTCGATTTCCTTGATGGCCTGGGCGTCGGCCTCGGAAAAGTTCTTCACCAGCCCCAGCAGGTAGGTGCGGGCGCCGGGCGAGAGCGGCTTGAATTCGGCGAAACCGGCGTCGGACAGCGCGATGAACCACGCCACTTCCACCTGCACGCGGCGGTGCATGTAGCCCTGCTCGCTCATGTGCGGACGCAGCGCGGCCAGCTTGGGCGCGTAGCGGCCATCGAGCGGGGAAAGGGCGGAAATCGAGGAAAAGGACATCCCGCGATTGTAGGTTCCGGCCGCCGCCTGGGGCTGGCGGCCGGAGTCCGGCGGACAGCGGGCCGCTCGCCTAGAATCCGCGCCATGCGATCCAACAAAACAGCGGGGGGCCAGGCATGAAGCTCATCGGTGCCATCACCAGCCCTTACGTGCGCAAGGTGCGCGTCGTCATGGCCGAAAAGCGGCTCGAATACCAGTTCGTGCAGGAAGACGTCTGGCTCGCGCAGACCAACATCCAGGAATCGAATCCGCTCGGCAAGGTGCCGTGCCTGGTCATGGAAGGCGGCGAAGCCGTCTTCGACTCGCGTGTCATCGTCGAGTATCTGGACACCCTCTCGCCTGTGGGCAAGCTGATCCCTCAGCAGGGCCGTGAGCGCGCCGAAGTGAAGACCTGGGAAGCGCTGGCCGACGGCGTGCTCGACGCGGCCATTCTCGCCCGTCTGGAGGCCACCTGGCCGCACCGCACCGAAGACCAGCGCAGCCGGCCCTGGATCGACCGCCAGATGCTCAAGATCGAACGCGGGCTCAAGTCCATGAGCCAGGGCCTGGGCGAGAAGCCGTATTGCAGCGGCATCCACCTGAGCCTGTCCGACGTCGCCGTTGGCTGCGCGCTGGGCTATCTAGACTTCCGCTTCCCGGAGATCGACTGGCGCACGCCGTACCCCAATCTGCTCAAGCTGCACGACAAGCTGGCGCAACGTGCCAGCTTCCAGGACACGCAGCCCACCTGACAGGGTGAATTCCTCGTCCTGACCTCGGGCACCCATGCAACGCGGCCCGCAGTTCCATGCCGGAGCTGCGGGCCGATCTGTTTCGCGTGATGACTGGCGCGGCGCCCTGCGGGTCGCCGCCACCTGAATAAAAACACCGCGAAGCGCCCCGGAACGAAGGAGGGAGGGAGGGAGGAGGAGAAGAGTCGTCCCGGGATTGCAACCCGGGCGTGCTGCCCGGGAGGCTTCGCGGCTGAAATTCGTCGAATCCCTCAGCCGTGTCCTGCTCCTGCCATTTGGAGTGAACGCGTGGCTGTCCGGTTCCGCTGACAGACGTCGGCGGCCAGGTAAAAGAATGTGTATGAATTCACGGCCGGGCGGCCCGGCGGCCGACCCGCCCGGCCGTCAGCGGCTCGCGAGCTGGCGCTCGACATCCTTGATGAAGGCCGGGTTGTCCGGCGACACCATGCTCGCATAGCTGTCCACCAGCCGGCCGTCGCGGCCGATGAGGTACTTGTGGAAGTTCCACGCCGGGCTCCGCCCGCCCTGGGCGGCCAGCTGGCGGTAGAGCGGATTCGCGTCGGGTCCGCGTACGCTGCTCTTGACGAACATCGGGAAGCGCACGCCGAAGGTGCTCTCGCAGAACTCGGCGATCTCCTTGTTGCTGCCGCTCTACTGCGAGAAATCGTTGGACGGAAAGCCCAGCACCACCAGTCCCCGGTCGGCGTAGCGCGCATGCAGGGCCTCCAGCCCTTTGTACTGCGAGGTGAACCCGCAGAAGCTGGCCGT
>JAGOCV010000167.1 GCA_017998575.1 Burkholderiaceae bacterium | reverse complement strand
GACTGCTCCATGAGGCGGCAGCAGAAGTCCCAGTCGCTCTCGCCGCACTGGGTGACGAGATCGAGCACGGGGTAGGTCTCGATGAGGCGTTTGTCCACGAGCCAGGGGTAGTGGCCCAGGACGGCGTCGAGCACCTCGACCACCGTCTGGTCGTGGAAGGGGTGGTGGCGGTGGCCCAGGGTGGCTTCCCACAGGCCGGGGCGCAGGGTGAGCTCGAGCGTGAGGTGGCGCGTGTCGCTGCCCAGGCGGCGCACGGCGCTCACGGCGCCGCTGATCTCGCGCGCACCGGCGCCGAGGCCGGCGCGGCCCGATGCGCCCGCAGCCCCGGCCTCGAAGGTGCCCATGCCTTCGAGTTCGAGCCGCACGGTCAGTGGCTGGCCGACGAGGGCCGCGAGATCGATCTGCCAGGGGGCCCGGCCCGGCTCGCGCTCAGGGGTCTGCACGACAAGGCGGTACTCGAACAGGCTGTTGATGGCCTCTTCGCCTTCGAGCGAGGTCACTTCGAAGGGAGGGATGCCGTCCTGCTCAAGGACGGCGCCGCTCAGTGTGAGGGCGCGCGGTTGGGCGTTGAAGTGCGTCTGCATGGTGGGCTTGCTCCGAGGAATCAGAGGACGGCGTCGGGAACCGAGCCGACCAGCACGCACCCGCATTCGGTGCGATGTCCTTCCAGGGCTAGGGGTACGCCGTCGAGCAGGTCGTTGAGGGAGCCTTCGACGATGCGGTTGATGCCATGCGGCTTGCCGCCGGGATAGCGCTGCGGGCAGTCCACCAGATCGCCCTTGCGTGCGACGGCCCGGCCCTCGATGGTGTCGTGGGGCGAGCCGGATATCACCCGCGCACCCGCATGACTGCCGCCGTCTCCCACCACGATGATTCGTCTCGTCATGTCGTTGCTCCTTTCGTTGATCGATGGCAGCGCGTCACTCGCGCACGCCCCACAGTTCCACCCCCAGCCCCGGTATCTCCCCCGCCACATGCAGCGCCATGCCGCCGTGCGCGACGAGCTGCTGCCACAGCGCGCCGCGGGGCTCGATCTGGAAGTACACGGTGCCGGCCGAATACGGGATCTGCCGCGGAGGCACGGGCAGGCTGGCCAGGTGCAGGCCAGGCAGGTGCAGGCGCACGAGTTCGGGCAAGCGCTCTGCCGGGCCGAACTTGGCCTGGGCCGGGAACTGCGTGGCCAGTTGTTCCAGCGGCAGCTGCGCGCGCACGGTAAGCACCAGGGCCTGAAAGCCGGCCAGCGTGGCCGGGTCGACGCTGGCGGTGCGCAGGCCGTGGGGCTTGACGGCGAGGTCGATGCGCTGGGCGCTGCGCACCAGCACGGCGTTGAGCAGTTCGCGCACTTCTTCCACCAGCGGCTTGAAGCTGGCGTAGGGGTTGGCGTGGTCGTAGCGCGGCACGTCGGCGGGGCGGCGGGTGCCGGGGCGCGCGTAGGTGGAGAGTTCGGCGCCCAGCGTTCTGAGCAGGCGGTGCAGGTGCTCGGGCGGCGCGTCTTTCACGGCGAGCAGCGCGTCGAGCTCGGCCTCGTAGCGGTTGAGCAGCTGCAGCATGAGGTAGTCGCCCACCTCGGCGGCCTGCGCGCCCTGCCCTTGCGCGCCGGTCAGGCGGTCGGCCAGCGACTGGGCGCGCAGCCGCGCCGTGCCGTGCAGCTGGCTGGCCCATTCGAGCAGCATGGCGCTGGCGCCCAGCACGTTGACGGGGGGCAGCAGGGTGGGTTCGATCTCGATGCTGCCGTCGCCACGGATGGCGGTGACGCGTGCCAGCGGCAGGCCCATCCAGGCGCTGGTGAGTTCCTTGTGGGGCAAGAGGCGCAGACGCAACTGGCCCAGTTGCACGGGCCGCGGCCCCTGGCCGATGGAGTTGGCGTCGCGCAGGTCCACGTCGTGCACGCTGTTGCGGGCCAGCGAGCCGGCCGCCTCGCGCACCTGGCCGTCGGGGCCGGTCTCGCCGAAGGTGGTTTCTTCACCATTCGGCACGCGGCTGGGCAGGGCCAGGTAGATGACTTCCTGCAGGTGCTCGGGCCGCACGGCCAGGGGCGGCGGCGGCGGGCTTTCGGCGGGCACGCTGAAGGGCGTGCCGTCGCTGAAGAGGCCGGCGGCCGAGGACAGCACGAGCTTGCCCAGGCCCAGCGATTCGGGGTCGATGCGGTAGTGCGAGAAGCCCCAGAAGAACGGCGACAGCGGCGCCGCGCGACGGTGCGCGAAATGCTCGAGGTAGCGTTCCTGTTGCTGGAAGAGCTGCGGCAGCAGAAAGAGCCCTTCGCTCCAGACGACTTTGTGGTTCCAGCTCATGCGATGCGGTGTTGGGTGTGAATGCGGCGACGGGGCGCGGGATGGGTCGAGGCGTTCAGTCGACGAGCTCGATGCGCGCGCCGGCTTCGTCGACCGTGACGGACAGGCGTGCCTTGCCGCGCGGCATGACGGCACGCATCCACGACGCCTCGGGCGCTTCGGGCAGCGCCTGCACGGCGCGCCATTGGCGGCTGTCGAGTTCGCGGTAACCGGCCAGCACGCCGATGGCCGTGGTGTCGGCGTTGGCGCGGCGCTGCAGGCGACGGGTTTCGCCGGGGCGCAGCAGGTAGTCCTGCCGCGACAGCAGGTCGGACTGCAGCACCGCCTTGTCGTTGCCGGCCAGGCTGAAGTAGTCGGCCGCCTCGAACGCAGCGGGCGTGCGCAGTTCGTAGATGCGCACCTGCACGGGTGCGGGCCGGCCTTGCGTATCGAGGTTGACGCGCAAGGCCGCCGACACTTTGACGTCCAGGTTCGGGGCTTCCTTGGGCGGTGCGTCGCCGCCGGGGCTACTCGCGCAGCCAGCAGCGAACAGCAGCAGCGAGAGCAGCGCCGCCAGCGGCATCGCGTCCGCGACCGCGGATGCGGCGATGCGCAGGCCGGCCGCGGCAGGGATGACATGGCGGCGGCTGGACATCAGGCTTCCTTGTTGCCCTTGATGTCGTAGCCCGCGGTGACCGCGCCGCCCGAGCCACCCTGCTGGTTCTGCACCGTGTATTCCTGCTTGACCTTGGCGAACGACAGGGCCACGGTCTCGCGCGAGCGGTTGTTGTCGGTGCTGGAGCCGGTGGGCGCCACCAGCGTCACGATGACGTCGCTCATGGTGATCTTCAGGTACTCCAGCGGGTTGCCGCCGGCCTTGCGCACGGTGAGCACGGCCTCGGGGATGTGCTTGCCGGTGAGGCAGAACTTCATCAGGTTGGGCGAGGCCCGGTCGACGTTGTGCACGAAGGTGAGGTCATCCACCTTGGCCTTGCCGGCGCCGCCGCCCGAGCCGGCGTGCATGGTGGATTCCTGCGAGATGCGCCAGGTCCAGTCGAGCACCTCGATCTCGTTCTTGTGGGCCGAATCGGCGCTCTCGCCGTCGATGCCGTTGATCTTGAGAAAAATGTCCTGAGCCATGTGGGCCTCCTTGGGTTGACGTTGGGTTGACGAAAGGGAAAGAAGCAATGCGCGGTTTCAAAGCGCCGGGCAACAGCCCGGCCGGCCCGGCGGCGAAGCCGGGCGGCAGTGGGGTTGCGGGAATCAGGCCGCTTCCTTGATGGAGGGCAGCTTGGCCACCAGCCGCAGGCTCACGGTGAGGCCTTCGAGCTGGAAGTGCGGGCGCAGGAAGAACTTGGCGTTGTAGTAGCCGGGGTTGCCCTCGATCTCTTCGACCACCACTTCGGCGGCGGCCAGTGGGCGGCGCGCCTTGGTTTCCTGGCTGGAGTTGGCGGGGTCGGCATCGACGTAATTCATGATCCACTCGTTGAGCCAGCGCTGCATGTCTTCGCGCTCGCGGAAGGTGCCGATCTTGTCGCGCACGATGCACTTGAGGTAGTGCGCGAAACGCGTGCTGGCGAACAGGTAGGGCAGGCGCGCCGAGAGATTGGCGTTGGCGGTGGCGTCGGCGTCCACGTATTCCTGGGGCTTTTGCAGCGACTGCGCGCCGATGAAGGTGGCGCTGTCGGAGCCCTTGCGGTGCACCAGCGGGATGAAGCCGGCGCGGGCCAGCTCGGCCTCGCGGCGGTCGGACACCGCGATCTCGGTGGGGCACTTCATGTCGAAGCCGCCGTCGTCGGTGGGGAAGGTGTGGCAGGGCAGGCTTTCCACCGTGCCGCCCGATTCGACGCCGCGGATCATGGTGCACCAGCCGTAGAGCTTGAAGCTGCGATTGATGTTGACCGCCATGGCGTAGGCGGCATTGGCCCAGATGTAACGACGGTGGTCGGCGCCGTCGGTCTGTTCCTCGAAGTCGAACTCGTCCACCGGGTTGGTGCGCACGCCGTAGGGCAGGCGCGCGAGAAAGCGCGGCATGGCCAGGCCCACGTAGCGCGCGTCTTCGGTGGCGCGCAGGCTGTTCCAGGCGGCGTGTTCGATATTGCTGGTGATCTTGGCCAGGTCGCGCGGGTTGGCGAGCTCTTGCCAGGTTTCCATCTGCAGGTTGGCGGGCGAGGCGCCGGCGATGAAGGGCGCGTGCGACGCGGCCGAAATCTTGGCGATGGCGCCCAGCAGTTCGACGTCGGGCGGCGTGTGGTCGAAGTAGTAGTCGGCCACGAGGCAGCCATAGGGCTCGCCGCCGAGCTGGCCGTACTCCTCTTCATACAGGCGCTTGAAGAGGGGGCTCTGGTCCCAGGCGATGCCCTTGTAGCGGCGCATGGTGCGGCGCAGTTCGTCCTTGCCCAGGTCCATGAAGCGGATCTTGAGCTTCTCGTCGGTTTCGGTGTTGCTCACCAGGTGCGAAAGGCCGCGCCAGGCCGACTCGACCTTCTGGAAGTCTTCGTGGTGCAGGATGAGGTTGATCTGATCGGTGAGCTTGCGGTCGATCTCGGCGATGACGGCCTGGATGCTGCTGTAGGCGTCGTCACTCATGGTCACGGTGTTGGCCAGCGCCTGCTCGGCCAGGGTGCGCACCGCCGCTTCGACGGCGCCGCGCTGCTCGTCGCCCTTGGGCTTGAACTCGCGGTCGAGCAGTTCGTTGAAGGCGTCGGGGCTGTCGACGACGACGTTGCGCTCGCGGGCGGCTTCGAGGATGGCATTCATGGGAGAAGTCCTTTGCGGATGATCAGGGTCTGTCGGGTCAGGTCGGCCGGCGCACGCTCATTCGGCGGCGACGGCGGGCTTGGGCGTGCTGGCCAGCGCTTTCATCAGCGAGGGGTCTTGCAGCAGCTGGCGCACGAGGTCTTCGGCACCGGCCTTGCCGTCCATGTAGGTCTGCAGGTTGGCCAGCTGCGTGCGGGCCTCCAGCAACTGGCGCAGTGCATCGACGTTGCGGGCCACGGCGGCGGGGCTGAAGTCGTCCATGCTGCGAAACGAGATGTCGACCATCACCTGCCCTTCGCCCGAGAGCGTGTTGGGCACGCTGAAGGCCACGCGCGGCGAGATCGCCTTCATGCGCTCGTCGAAGTTGTCCACGTCGATGTCCAGGAACTGGCGCTCGGCCACCGGCGGCAGCGGCTCGACCGGTTTGCCCGACAGGTCGGCCATCACGCCCATCACGAAGGGCAGCTCGACTTTCTTTTCGCTGCCGTAGAGCTCGACGTCGTACTCGATCTGCACGCGGGGCGCGCGGTTGCGCGCGATGAATTTCTGGCTGCTGCTGTTGTCGCTCATGGGAGATCGCTCTCTTTCTGGTTGGAAGAAGGGTGGAAGGCAAAGGGCGTGTGGCCGCCGGGGCCACGGGAGATGTGCACGGCCTGCGGCATGCGCCGCGCGTTCAGGTGGGCAAGGCAGAGTTCGGCCAGCGGCGGCAGCAGGTGCTGCTCGATGTAGCTGCCCATGCGGCGCGCACCGGCATGCGCGGTGTCGCAGGCCTGCGCGATCTGCAGCGGCACGGCGTCGTCCCAGCTCAGGGCCACGCGGTGCTGCAGCGCCAGGCGGTCGGCCACGCGTTGCAGTTGCAGGGTGGCGATGCGCAGTTGGGCATCGATGTCGAGTGGCCGGTAGGGCACCACCACCAACCGGCCCAGGAAGGCGGCGGGGAACACGCGCGCGAGGTCGTCTTCCAGCGCTGCCAGCAGCGCCGGGGCCGGCGGCACGGCGCCCTGCGCATGCAGGCGCGCCACGGTGTCGGAGCCGGTGTTGCTGGTCAACAGGATCAGCGTGTTGCGGAAGTCGATGCGGCGGCCTTCGCCGTCTTCCATCCAGCCCTTGTCGAACACCTGGTAGAACAGCTCGTGCACGTCGGGGTGCGCCTTCTCGATCTCGTCGAGCAGCACGACGCTGTAGGGGCGGCGGCGCACGGCCTCGGTGAGCACGCCGCCCTCGCCATAGCCGACATAGCCGGGCGGCGAGCCCTTGAGCGACGAGACGGTGTGCGCCTCCTGGTATTCGCTCATGTTGATGGTGACGATGCGCTGCTCATCGCCGTGCAGCGCCTGCGCCAGCGCCAGTGCGGTCTCGGTCTTGCCGACGCCCGAAGAGCCGACCAGCAGGAACACGCCCACGGGCTTCTCGGGTGCCGTGAGGCCCGCCTTGGCCGCACGCACGCGCCGCGCGATGGTGGAGACCGCCGCCTGCTGGCCGATGACGCGGCGGGACAGCCGCTCTTCCAGCGCCAGCACGGCCTGCACCTCGTCGCTCACCATCTGGCCGACGGGAATGCCGGTCCACTCGGCCACCACGCGGGCGACCACGGCGGCGTCCACCTCGGCATGCACCCAGGGCGTGTCGCCCTGTGCCTGCGTCAGCGCGAGGGTCGCTGCGTGAAGCGCCTTTGATGCGCTGCTAGAGCCTTCCTCCAGGGCGTCGCTCGGGCCGGCGTCGGCGTCGACGCCCGCTTCGGCATCCGTTGTTGCGCCGGCACCTTTTGCGGCCAGGCGTGCGCGCAGGGCCAGCACCTCGCCGGCGAGTTGCCGTTGCGCGGCCCAATGGGCCTCAGCCGCGGACAGCTCGACGTCGATGTCTTTGCGGCGCTGCGCGGCGGCGGCGCGGCGCTCGGCCAGGTCATCCGTTACCGCCAGGCCCAGGCTGGCTTCGCTGTCCAGCAGCTCGGTCTCGATGGTGGCGGCGGCCTGCCGCTGCTGCAGATGCCGCACGCGCGCAGGCGGCGCGTGCTGCGAAAGCCCGACGCGCGCGCAGGCCGTGTCGAGCAGACTGATCGCCTTGTCGGGCAGCTGCCGCGCGGGAATGTAGCGGTGCGACAGCGTGACGGCCGCGCGCACGGCTTCGTCGAGCACGGCCACCTGGTGATGCGCGGCGAACGCCCCCACCAGCCCGCGCACCATCTCCGTGGCGGCCGCCTCGTCGGGCTCGGCGATCTGCAGCAGCTGGAAGCGGCGCGTGAGTGCCGGATCTTTCTCGATATGGCGCTTGAACTCGGCCCAGGTGGTGGCGCCGATGCTGCGCAGTCCACCGCGCGCGAGAGCTGGCTTGAGAAGGTTGGCGGCGTCGCCCGTGCCGTTTTGCCCACCGGCACCCACAAGCGTGTGCACTTCGTCGATGAACAGGATCACCTGTTGCGCCGAGGCTTCGATGTCGTGCAGCAACCGCTTCAGGCGCGATTCGAACTCGCCGCGCACGCCCGCTCCGGCCAGCATGGCGCCGACATCCAGCGAGAGCAGGCGCGTACCGCGCAGCGCGGGCGGCACGTCGCCGGCGGCAATGGCGATGGCCAGGCCTTCCACCACCGCCGTCTTGCCGACGCCGGCCTCGCCCGTCAGCAGCGGATTGTTCTGCCGCCGCCGCAAGAGGATGTCGATCAGCGTGCCGATTTCCTGCGTGCGGCCGAACACCGGATCGAGCTGGCCGGCGCGGGCGCGCGCCGTGAGGTCGGTGCAGTAGCGCTCCAGCGCGCTGCCCGCATCCACCGGCATGGCAGGTGCAGCGCCGCCCTCCATCGATGCGGGCACGGCAGCATCGGCGGCGGTGGCCTCGGGCGACGTGGCCAGCAGTTCGTCGAAGCGCGCGATCAAAGGCTCGACCTCGATGCGCGCCAGCGCGGGCGAGACGCTCTCGGTGGCGCGGCGCAGCTCGGGCGTCTGCATCAGCGCGCACAGCAGTGCGGAACTGCGCACCCGCGGCGCCCCCAGGCGCAGGCTGGCGATCAGCCATGCGCGCTCGGTCGCCAGCTCGATGCGATGCGAGAAATCGACGGACGAGGCCGCGCCGGCAGGCAGGGCCGCCAGTGCGGCTGCGATGTCGCGGGTGACCGTGTCGATGTGCACGCCACCGGCCTTGAGCAGGCGATGCAGGTCGCTGTCGGCTGCGGCCAGCACATGGTGCAGCCAGTGGGCCAGCTCGACGTAGGGGGTGCCGGTGAGCCTGGCGTGCGATGTGGCGGATTCGAGCGCACGCAAGACCTGCGGATGCAGGCACCCGAACAGCGCACGGCGTGACAGGCTCATGGCAGCAGTGCCCCCACGCCCTGCGCAGCGGTGCGCGCTGCGGTCACCTGGACAGGCCGGACGCGGCGCACCCACGTGCGCGCACTTGCGAGACGTTCACTTCGCATCGACTCCCTCTTCCTTCGCCCTGCGGGCCTTCGTTTTTTCGATGGCGTGCAAGCATGGAGAAGTCCGTCGATTCAGTCACCCCTGTCAAATTTGGCAGGATTGACAGTAGACAGAGTTAAAGATTCGCGCGCATGGCCCGTTCAGGTTGTGGATGGGATGCTTGAAAGATCGCTGGCGACGATTCAGGAAAGGCAAGAGACTTCGCGTGCTGACCGTCCCGCAATTCAGCGTGTGAACACGTT
>JAGOCV010000166.1 GCA_017998575.1 Burkholderiaceae bacterium | reverse complement strand
CACCAGCTTCCTGCGCGTGGTCAACTTCCCGCCGCGCGCCGATGCCGCGCGGCGGGAAGTTGACCACGCGCAGGAAGCTGGTGTCGTCGGCACCGTTTTCCAGCAGCCGCAGGTAGGCCAGCGCGTGCTTGATTTCGGCGCGCTCGAAGAAGCGCAGGCCGCCGTACACGCGATAGGGCACGCCGGCGTTGAACAGCGCGGTCTCGATCACGCGGCTTTGCGCGTTGCTGCGGTAGAGCACGGCCATCTCGCGGCGCTCGTGACCATCCCGTTCGAGCTGGCGCATTTCCTCGACCATCCACTGCGCCTCGGCGAAGTCGTTGGTGGATTCGTACACGCGCACCGGCTCGCCCGGGCCCTGGGATGTGCGCAGGTTCTTGCCCAGGCGCTTGCGGTTGTGGCTGATGAGCTCGTTGGCCGAATCGAGGATGTTGCTGTGGCTGCGGTAGTTCTCTTCCAGCTTGATCTGGTGGCGCACGTCGAACTCGCGCACGAAGTCGGCCATGTTGCCCACGCGCGCACCGCGGAAGGCGTAGATGCTCTGGTCGTCGTCGCCCACGGCGAAGATGGCGTTGCCGCGGCCCGTGAAGGCCTTCAGCCAGGCGTATTGCAGCTTGTTGGTGTCCTGGAACTCGTCCACCAGGATGTGGCGAAAGCGCAGCTGGTAGTGCTCGCGCAGGGCGGCGTTGTCACGCAGCAGTTCGTAGCTGCGCAGGATGAGTTCGCCGAAGTCGACCACGCCTTCGCGCTGGCACTGATCCTCGTAGAGCTGGTAGATCTCGATCTTCTTGCGCGTCTCGGCGTCGCGCGCTTCGACGTCGCCGGGGCGCTGGCCCTCTTCCTTGCAACCGGCGATGAACCACTGCGTCTGCTTGGCCGGGAATCGCTCGTCGTCGATGTTGAACTGCTTCATCAGCCGCTTGATGGCCGACAGCTGGTCCTGCGTGTCGAGGATCTGGAAGCTCTGCGGCAGGCCGGCGAGCTTCCAGTGCGCGCGCAGGAAGCGGTTGCACAGGCCGTGGAAGGTGCCGATCCACATGCCGCGCACGTTCACCGGCAGCATGGCCGACAGGCGCGCCGTCATTTCCTTGGCCGCCTTGTTGGTGAAGGTGACGGCCATCAGGCCGCCGGGCGAGACCTGCCCGGTCTGCAGCAGCCAGGCGATGCGGGTGGTGAGCACGCGCGTCTTGCCGGAGCCCGCGCCCGCGAGGATGAGCGCATGCTCGTCTGGCAAGGTGACGGCGGCGCGCTGTTCGGGGTTGAGGGTGGCCACCAGCGACGGGCTTGCAGCCCCGGTGTGCAGGGCGGCGGTCTGCGCCGCCGGATCATTCGAGAACATGAGGCGGATTGTAGAAACCCTCACGTCTGCCTCCCATATGCATGGACATATGTGACCGCCATGCCGCTTGGGTAGAATCAGTCACCGGGCCCAAGATTCTTGCGCCCGGTTTTGTTTTTCTGCCGCCCTTTCCCGGGCCGCCGCGGAAAGCAGCCGGCCAGGCCAAGCGCTCACTCGTTCCACAACGATTTTTCTGAACTGCTTGGGGTCATTCCATGGAAATCTTCGACTACGACAACATCCTGCTGCTGCCGCGCAAGTGCCGCGTGGAAAGCCGCTCCGAGTGCGACGCCGGCATCGAGCTGGGCGGGCGCACGTTCCGCCTGCCGGTGGTGCCCGCCAACATGAAGACCGTGGTCGACCAGCCCATCTGCGAATGGCTGGCCGCCAACGGCTACTTCTACGTGATGCACCGGTTCGACCTGGACAACGTGCAGTTCGTGCGCGACATGCACGGCAAGAAGCTGTTCGCTTCGATCTCGCTGGGTGTGAAGCAGCCCGACTACGACACGGTCGACCGCCTCGTCGCCGAAGGCCTGGTGCCCGAGTACGTGACCATCGACATCGCGCACGGCCATGCCGACAGCGTGAAGAACATGATCGTCTACCTGAAGGACAAGCTGCCGGCCACCTTCATCATTGCCGGCAACGTGGCCACGCCCGAAGCCGTGATCGACCTGGAGAACTGGGGCGCTGACGCCACCAAGGTGGGCGTGGGCCCGGGCAAGGTCTGCATCACCAAGCTCAAGACCGGCTTCGGCACGGGCGGCTGGCAACTGTCGGCGCTCAAGTGGTGCGCGCGCGTGGCCACCAAGCCCATCATTGCCGACGGCGGCATCCGCAGCCACGGCGACATCGCCAAGAGCGTGCGCTTCGGCGCCACCATGGTGATGATCGGCTCACTGTTTGCGGGCCACGAGGAATCGCCCGGCGCCACAGTGGAAGAGAACGGCCAGCGCTTCAAGGAATACTACGGCTCGGCATCGGACTTCAACAAGGGCGAGTACAAGCACGTCGAGGGCAAGCGCATCCTCGAGCCGATCAAGGGCAAGCTCGCCGACACCTTGATCGAGATGGAGCAGGACGTGCAGAGCTCGATCAGCTACGCAGGCGGCAAGAAGCTCATGGACATCCGCAAGGTGAACTACGTGATTCTGGGCGGCGACAACGCGGGCGAACACCTGCTGATGTGAGCCGCCGGCGCGGGGCTTGCGGACATGCGCTCGGATACGGCATAATCGCGGGCTCGGCTGCCAACCGATGACGAGAGTTGCTGGAATGGCAGCCAGTTGTGGGGGGGTAGCTCAGCTGGGAGAGCGTCGCGTTCGCAATGCGAAGGTCGGGAGTTCGATCCTCCTCCTCTCCACCACAACGAATTTTTTGATCTTTCCAGATCAGGGCTCTTAGCTCAGTTGGTAGAGCAGCGGACTCTTAATCCGTTGGTCGAGTGTTCGAGTCACTCAGGGCCCACCAACATTTCTCCTCTGGAGAACGAATCGCCGGCGCAAGCCGGCGTTTTCGTTTCTGGACCGCACCCGGGAAACAGCACGGGATCGTCCCCATCTTCAATGGTCCGGTAGCATCGTGGAATGGAACCTGCCTTCCTCTTCTTCGCCGGCCTTTTCTGCATGGCGGGCGCAGCGCTCGACTGGTCATGGTTCCTCGACAACTGGCGTGCCAAGCCGTTCGTCGAGGCGCTGGGGCGCGACGGCGCCCGGCTGTTCTATGTGGCACTGGGCACGTGCCTGATGAGCGCGGCGTATTACATGCGGTGACCGCCGCCAGCGGCAGTGCGCATGACTAGACGCGCTTCTGATCCGGCTGATCCGGATCCCCCGGCAGCTTGACGGGCGGGATGACGCCTTTCTCGGGATCGATCACCGGGGCATCGGGGCCTGGACTTCCCGGCTTGGGATCGGGTGTCACGGGCGGAAACGGTTCAGGTTGCGGCGTACCGCCGGCGTTGGATGCATGCATGGGGATCTCCATAGCCATTGCTCGGTGTCAGTGAACGGCCAGTTCGGCCTCAGACAGGCGCAGGCGAGATACGTGCGCCGCTCGCAGACGCTCATGCGCGGCGTCCAGCGCGCCGAAGGCGGCTTCAAGCGCTACCGTATCTGCGTCTCGCGCCCGCAGCAGGGCCTCGTAAGTGGCACGCAGGAAGTCGTAGTCGGATATCGCAGTTTCCAGTCGCACACTCGCGGCAGTAGACCGGGAAAAATTCGCAGTGGACGGGGTAGAGAAAGCCATGATTCAACCTCCGGTCGACGCCGCCGACGGTTCCTCGTCCGCGGTACCGACCACACTGCGCCGTGTGCGGCGCGCCAGCAATTCCATGAATCGCTCATTGAAGACCGGAATGTCGCGGGGCGTGCGACTCGTCACCCACTGATCGTCGACGCGGGCCGCTTCATCGACCCATCGCCCCCCTGCCTGGCGCACATCCTTTTCGAGATGCGGCACGCTGGTCAATGTTCTGCCCTCCACGAGACCTGCAGAGATCAGCAGCCAGGGCGCGTGGCAAATGGCCGCCACGGGCTTGCCTTCACCGTCGATCTGCCGAACGAAAGACTGCGCCGCCTCGTGCCCGCGCAGCGCTGCAGCATTGCGCTCGCCACCCGGTAGCAACACAGCGTCGAAGTCGTCGGCTCGTGCTTCATCCAGCGTCAAGTCGACGGCAAAGGTATCCGCGGGGATGTCGTGGTCGAACCCCTGGATGGTGCCGCGCCGGGGGGCGACGATCTTGGTGATGACTCCCGCCTCATGCAGGGCGTGAAGTGGGTCAGCCAGCTCGGACTGCTCGAAGCCGTCCGTAGCGAGGATCGCCACATGCAGCCCGCCCAGCAGATGCTGCGGCACATGCGGCGCGGCACTGGGTTGGAGCATCAGGTACTCCAGGCCGGTGCGGCCGCCGGCGCGCCCGGCCGATGCGCCTGCGGATCGATCACGCGAAAAGGCCAAGCAGGCTGAGGGCGGGCCCAGGCCGGACGCAGATCCTGCGCCGATGCCTCCCGCGGGGCCACTCCAGCACGCACGGGAACGGATGAAGGAATCGCGGAAGAAAAGGGTTGCATGGAACGCTCCTGTCAGTGACCAGCGGATCGATTCCGCCACCATCAGACTCTAGGAGCGCCATCTGTACGGCCCTGCCGGACCCCGGCTGCGCTTGGTGTGGGACGCGTCCCACGTGCCGTGTTTCGTGGTGCGCGACAACGCACCACCGTGTTCAGCGGCTGGTCTTGGCGCCCTTCTTTGGCGCGCCGCCGGCGGCACCCACGTAAGGGCGAGGCTTGGCGTCGCGCGGCACGAAAGCCTTGGGTTTGGCGGCCGGATGGCCCGGGCCATTGGACGCACGAGGGCCGGCGAAACCGTGGCCATGATCCGGCCGCTGGCCGTAGGAGCTGCGCTCGCGGTCACCGTAGGGCGCGCGATCACGCTCGCCACCACGGAAGGAACGCTCGCCCTGCGGCGCGCGGTCGCGGTCGCCGAAGGAGGGCCGCTGATCGCCCCAGCCCGGGCGCGCACCACGATCGAATCCGTCGCTGCGGCCCCGCGGCGCGTCGGCGCCGAAGCGCGGATCGCCGTGGCGGTCGCCGAAGCCCGGCTTGCGGCCATAGCCCTGATCGTCGCGCGAGCGGCCACCACCGAAGCCTGCGCGCCCTTGCGGGCGACCGAAGCCACCACCGTTGCGCGGGCCACCGCGCTCCGGACGCGCACCGATCACCGGGAAGCGCATCTGAGGCTCCATGCCCGGCACCACTTCGATGGTGAACGGCTGGCGTGTGTAGGCTTCGATATCCGCCAGACGCCGGCGATCGCGGATCTCGGCGAAGGTGACGGCAACGCCGTCGCGACCCGCACGGCCGGTGCGGCCGATGCGGTGGGTATAGTCTTCGGCCTTCATCGGCAGGCCGTAGTTGAAGACGTGCGTGATGGTGGGCACATCGATGCCGCGCGCGGCCACGTCGGTGGCCACCAGGATTTGCACTTGGCCGTTGCGCAGCGCCATCAGGCGACGGTTGCGCAGGCCTTGGCTCAAGGCGCCGTGCAGGGCCACGGCAGCGAAGCCGGATTGCTGCAGGTCGGTGGCCAGGCCATCGCACTCGACCTGCGTGCTGGCGAACACGATGGCCTGGTCGATCGACGCATCGCGCAGCCAGTGGTCGAGCAGCTCGCGCTTGTGTTTGGGGTTGTCGGCCCAGAACATCGACTGGCGGATGTTGGTGTGGCGGGCCTGGGGCGCGTCGATCTGCACCTTGCGCACGTTGGCGCCGTTGTCGTGCATCACGCGCATGGCCAGTTGCTGGATACGCGGCGCGAAGGTGGCCGAGAACATCATCGTCTGGCGGCGCTGCTCGGTGAGATGGTTGATCTCGGCCAGATCGTCCGAGAAGCCCAGGTCGAGCATGCGGTCGGCTTCGTCGACCACGAGGAACTGGACCTGGTCGAGCTTGATCTGCGACGAGCGCTGCAGGTCGAGCAAACGGCCAGGCGTCGCCACGACCAGGTTGGCGTTCTGCAGCTTCGCGATCTGCAGCTGATACGGCACACCGCCCACGATGCTGGCAATGCGCAGGCCACGGCAATGCGCGACCAGGCCGATGGCATCGTGCGCCACCTGCTGCGCGAGCTCACGCGTGGGGCACAGGATCAGCGCGCCCGGTGCGGGAGCGCGGAAGTTGCGCGGATCGGTGGGGTTTTTGCGGCGCGGGCGCTTGGGTGCGGGCTCGCCACGCTCGGCGGCCTCGGCCACCAGGCGGTCCCATTCCCGCGCTTCAGCGTCGAACTGCGCCTGCTGCTGCTGGATCAGCGTGTGCAGCACGGGCAGCAGGAAGGCCGCAGTCTTGCCGCTGCCGGTCTGGCTCGACACCATGAGATCGTTGGCGGCCGTGCCCTCGACCTGCAAGGCCAGGGGAATGGTGCGTTCTTGTACGGCTGTCGGCTGGCTGTAGCCGAGTTGGGCCACGGCAGACACCAGCTCGGGCGCCAGGCCCAGACGCACGAAGCCGTTGGGCAGGGCCTCGACGGGCTCGGCCGCATCGGCGCCGCTGTCGATTTCGGCGACGTCGCTGCCGTCGTCGGCGATCACCAAGGCCAGTTCGGCCTCGGCGGTCAGGGAGTGGGAAAGGTCGGCGACAACGGCGTCGTCATCCAGAGCGGCCACGGCGCGGCCATCCAGTTCATAGGAATCGGTCATGTGAAATTACGCCGCCACGGCTTGCGCGGGCGGCTCGTCCAAAGGTTGAAATACAACATCAACCATCAGACGAAGTCCAACGCCCGAAGCCGCGAGGGCTGGATCTGGCAGGCCAGACCCGGTGGGCGCGAGGGCCGGCAGCCCCGCAGGGCCCGGCTTCAATGTGTGAGGAAGATGTGCGCGATTCGGGGCGCGCCAGATGCCAGCGCCGCGAAGCTCGGGATTATCGCACGGCCTCGGGTTTTTACCTAACGGCGGCAAAAGCCGTCCTCCGGCCGGCCTGATGGCGAGCCAGAGCAAGCGCAGAGGCGCTCAGGCCTCGGGCATGCGCAGGAAGTGGGTGCGGTAGTGCACCAGTTCGTCGATGGACTCGTGCACATCGGCCAGTGCGGTGTGGGCCTGCTGCTTCTTGAAGGCGTTGTAGATTTCCGGCCGCCAGCGGCGCGCCAGTTCCTTGAGGGTACTGACGTCCAGGTTGCGGTAGTGGAAATAGGCCTCGAGCTTCGGCATGTACTTCACGAGGAAGCGGCGATCCTGTCCGATGGTGTTGCCGC
The DNA here is from genome assembly GCA_017998575.1 of Burkholderiaceae bacterium. The sequence continues at coordinate 1,677 of JAGOCV010000166.1, read as the reverse complement.
ACATGGGCGAGCCGCTGCGCGGTGCGTACTTCGCGATGAAATCCAGCAGTTGCCGCTCGGCCTCGGCCTCGGTCACGGTGCTGGCTTTCACGCGATCGATCAGGCCGCTGCGCCCATGCGTGCCTTTGTTCCAGGCGTCCATTCGGTCGAGCTGTTCGTCGCTCTGGTGAATGGCGAACACCGGGCCTTCGATGCGGGGCTCGAGGTTGGGGCCGGTGACGACGACGGCAATTTCGATGAGGCGGTCGGTCTCGGGGTCGAGGCCAGTCATTTCGCAGTCGAGCCAGACAAGGTTCTGGTCGGAACGGGCCAGCGTGGGGGCCACGGCGGGCGTGGCCGCCGGCACGGAATCGGGAAGGGTTTCGGGCATGCGGGAATTGTCGCCCAAGGCCCGGAGCCACGACCAAAGCCGCCTACACTCCCCGCCATGTCGTCCGAGCCGATCACGCCTTCGTTGCTGCTCACCCTCGCCTTCGCCGCGTTCCTGCTGGCGGGTCTGGCCGTGAAATTCTGGCTGGCCTCGCGCCAGATGCGTCACGTGGCGCTGCATCGCAATGCCGTGCCCGAAGCCTTCGCCGCCACCGTGGCGCTGCAGGCGCATCAGAAAGCGGCCGACTACACGCTGGCCAAGTCGCGATTCGGCCTGCTCGAGACCGCCTTCGGCGCGGCCGTGCTGCTGGGCTGGACTCTGCTGGGCGGGCTCGACGCACTCAACCAGTGGCTGCTGACGCTGATCGGGCCCGGCATGTGGCAACAACTGGCGCTGCTGGCCTCGTTCGTCGTCATCGGCAGCCTGATCGAGCTGCCGTTCACGCTCTACCAGACCTTCGTGATCGAGCAGCGCTTCGGCTTCAACCGCATGACGGCGCGTCTGTGGATCGCCGACCTCGTGCGATCGACACTCGTGGGCGCCGCCATCGGCTTGCCGATCGCGGCCTTGATCCTGTGGCTCATGGGCGCCGCGGGCAGCCTGTGGTGGCTGTGGGCCTGGGGCGCCTGGACAGTGTTCAACCTGGTTCTGATGCTGGTCTATCCCACCTTCATCGCCCCGCTGTTCAACCGCTTCAAACCGCTGGACGACGAGGTGCTGCGCGCACGCGTCACGGCGCTCATGCAACGCTGCGGCTTCGCGGCCAAGGGCCTGTTCGTGATGGATGGCAGCCGCCGCAGCGCGCATGCCAACGCCTACTTCACGGGCTTTGGCGCCTCCAAGCGCGTGGTCTTCTACGACACGCTGCTGGCCCGCCTGGCGCCTGGCGAAGTGGACGCCGTGCTTGCGCACGAACTCGGGCACTTCGCGCACAGGCACATCATCAAGCGCATGGTCAGCCTGTTCGCGATGAGCCTGGCGGGCTTCGCGCTGCTGGGCTGGCTGTCCTCACAGGTGTGGTTCTACACGGGCCTGGGCGTGCGGCCCAACCTCGAAGCGGTGTCGGGCGTGGCTGCGCCCAACGATGCGCTGGCGCTGCTGCTGTTCCTGCTGGCCGTACCGGTGTTCAGTTTCTTCGTGGCACCGCTGTTCGCACAGCTGTCGCGCCGCCACGAGTTCGAGGCCGACGCCTATGCCGTCGCCCGCACCAGCGGCGCCGATCTCTCGTCGGCGCTGCTCAAGCTCTACGAAGACAACGCCTCCACGCTCACGCCCGATCCGCTGTACGTGAAGTTCTACTACTCGCA
>JAGOCV010000165.1 GCA_017998575.1 Burkholderiaceae bacterium | reverse complement strand
AACTTGGGCACGACGAACAGGCTGATGCCCTTGACGCCCTCGGGCGCGCCGGCCACGCGCGCCAGCACCAGGTGGACGATGTTGTCCGCCATGTCGTGCTCGCCGTAGGTGATGAAGATCTTGGTGCCGAAGACCTTGTAGCTGCCATCGGGCTGCGGCTCGGCGCGCGAGCGCACCAGCGCCAGGTCGCTGCCGGCCTGCGGCTCGGTGAGGTTCATGGTGCCGGTCCACTCGCCGCTCACCAGCTTCTCGAGATAGGTGGCCTTGAGCTCATCGCTGCCCGCCGTGAGCAGCGCCTCGATGGCGCCATCGGACAGCAAGGGGCACAGCGCGAAACTCAGGTTGGCCGAGTTGAGGATTTCGACGCAGGCCGCACCGATGGTCTTGGGCAGGCCCTGGCCGCCGAATTCCACCGGATGTTGCAGGCCCTGCCAGCCGCCTTCGGCGAACTGGCGGTACGCGTCCTTGAAGCCCGGTGTGGTGGTGACCTCGCCCGCCTTCCACGACGATGGGTTCACGTCGCCCGGCTGGTTGAGCGGCGCCACCACGCCTTCGTTGAAACGCGCGCATTCCTCCAGCACCGCCTGCGCGGTGTCCAGACCGGCATCCTCGAAGCCCGGCAACTTCGCCACTTGGGCGATGCCGGCCAGGTGCTCGATGCAGAACATCAGGTCTTTGACGGGTGCGGTGTAGCTCATCTTCTGGTGTCTCCGAAAGGCGCGGATGCAAAGAAAAACGCGCCCGGGCGGGCGCGTTGTCAGGGGCAGGTCAAAGTGCCTTGACCAGCTCGGGCACAGCCGTGAACAGGTCGGCCTCCAGGCCGTAGTCGGCCACGCTGAAGATCGGCGCTTCGGGGTCCTTGTTGATCGCCACGATCACCTTCGAATCCTTCATGCCGGCCAGATGCTGGATCGCGCCCGAGATGCCGGCCGCAATGTACAGCTGCGGCGCGACGATCTTGCCCGTCTGGCCCACCTGCAGGTCGTTGGGGGCGTAGCCCGCATCGACCGCCGCGCGGCTCGCGCCGATGGCGGCGCCCAGCTTGTCGGCCAGCGGCGTCATCACTTCGTTGAACTTCTCGCTGCTGCCCAGGGCGCGGCCACCGGAGACGATGATCTTGGCGGCCGTGAGTTCGGGGCGCTCGCTCTTGGCGATCTCGTTGCCCACGAAGGCGCTCTTGCCGCTGGCGGCCACGGCGTCCTTCGTCTCGACGGCGGCGCTGCCGCCCGTGGCGGCCGCGGCGTCGAAGCCGGTGGTGCGCACGGTGATCACCTTGACCTTGTCGCCGCTTTGCACGGTGGCGATGGCGTTGCCGGCGTAGATCGGGCGCTCGAAGGTGTCGGCGCTCACCACCTTGGTGATGTCGCTGATCTGCGCCACGTCCAGCTTGGCCGCCACGCGCGGGGCCACGTTCTTGCCGCTGGCGGTGGCCGGGAAGAGGATGTGGCTGTAGTCACCCGCGATGGCCAGCACCTGCGCGGCCACGTTCTCGGCCAGGCCGTGGGCGAAGCCTTCGCCTTCGACGTGGATGACCTTGGCGACACCGGCCGCCTGGGCCGCGGCCTTGGCCGCTTCACCGGCGTTCTGGCCGGCCACCAGCACGTGGACGTCGCCGCCGCAAGCCACGGCCGCCGTGACGGCATTGAGGGTCGCGACCTTGAGGGTGGCGTTGTCGTGTTCAGCAATAACCAGCACTGCCATTTAGATCACCTTCGCTTCGTTCTTGAGCTTGGCAACGAGCGTTGCCACGTCGGGCACCTTCACGCCGGCACCGCGCTTGGGCGGCTCCGAGACCTTGAGGGTCTTCAGGCGCGGCGCCACGTCGACACCCAGGTCCTCGGGCTTGACGGTGTCGAGCTGCTTCTTCTTGGCCTTCATGATGTTGGGCAGCGTGACGTAGCGCGGCTCGTTCAGGCGCAGGTCGGTCGTGATCACGGCCGGCAGCGTGAGCGAAAGCGTTTCCAGGCCGCCGTCGACTTCGCGCGTGACCTTGGCCCGAGCTTGGTCAGCCTGGCCTTCGACTTCCACCTTGCTCGCAAACGTGGCCTGCGGCAGGTCAGCCAGCGCGGCCAGCATCTGGCCGGTCTGGTTGGCGTCGTCGTCGATCGCCTGCTTGCCCAGGATCACGAGCTGAGGTTGCTCCTTGTCCACCAGGGCCTTGAGCAGCTTGGCCACGGCCAGCGGCTGCAACTCTTCGGCGGTTTCGACCAGGATGGCGCGGTCGGCGCCGATGGCCATGGCCGTGCGCAGGGTTTCCTGGCATTGCGCCACACCGCACGACACCGCGATCACTTCCGTGACCACGCCCTTTTCCTTCAGCCGCACGGCCTCTTCCACCGCGATCTCGTCGAACGGGTTCATGCTCATCTTCACGTTCGCGATGTCCACACCGCTTCCGTCGGACTTCACGCGCACCTTGACGTTGTAGTCCACCACGCGCTTGACGGGTACCAGCACCTTCATGCCTTGGCTCCTGAGAGTTGTTGAAAATCGGTGACGTCAATGGGACGTCTTGAAATCCGGCGTGCGGGCACCCGGAAAATCGAACGGTCGTGCTTTTGGCGTTGACGCATTCTAAAGGGCGTTCTGCGGCCCGCCCACGAGTTTAGACGCTGCCCCACCGGTCTTCGTCCGCGCAGGGTCGCGCCCTCAATCCTTGCCGGATTGTCAAAACCGATGCGCCACATATTCCCCGCCGATACAGTGCCCACCGTGGGGTAGCGCCATCGGCTGGCAGGCTAATGTGACAATATGTATCAAGAAGAGCGGCAAGACGATGTGGGGAACCGATGCGAATAGCGGCAGTTGACGACGATCCGGCCCAGCTGGATCTGATCCAGGCCGTCGTGCGCGCCATGGACACGACGCGCATCTCTTTCCGGATGCCGGCAGCCTGATGCGCGCCGTCCAGCGCGAGACCTTCGATCTGTTCGTCATCGACTGGGAACTGCCCGACATTCCCGGCCCCGCCATCATCCGCTCGCTGCGCGAGCGGGCGACGGCACCCACGCCCATCCTCATGATGACCAATCGCAGCGACGAACGCGACATCGTGGAGGGCCTGGCCAGCGGCGCCGACGACTACATGGTCAAGTCCTCGCGAGTGGGCGAAATGCGCGCCAGGCTCATGGCCCTGCTGCGCCGTGGCGGCCACATGCGTGCCACGCCCGAGGTGCAGCGGGGGCGCTACCGCTTCCATCTGGAGCAACGCACGGTTCTGGTCGATGGCGTGGAGGTGAACACCCTCAAGGCCAAGGAATTCGACATCGCGCTGCTGATGTTCCGCAACCTGGGCCGGCTGCTCTCGCGCGCCCACCTGATCGAGAGCGTGTGGGGGCCCGGAGCCGACGTGTCTTCGCGCTCGCTCGACGTCTACATCTCGCACGTGCGCAGCCAGCTCGGCCTGCGCGCCGAGGGCGGCTTCCGGCTGGTCTCGGTCTACAACCACGGCTACCGGCTGGAAGACCTGAGCCAGGTCGCCCAGCCTCAGACCGCCGCCTGAAAGGCTCCGATGTCCATGCCTCCGATCCCGGCCGTCCCCGTCCCGCTCATCCTGGCGGCCTGCCTGCTGGCCAGCGGCCTTGCCAGCGCGCAGGACCGCGTGCACACCGTTGAGGCCGGCGATCACCTCTATGGCCTGGCCCAGCGCTATCTGGACGACCCGAATTAGTGGCCGCAACTGCAGCGGCTCAATCAGGTGCGCGATCCACGCCGGTTGACGCCGGGCATGCAACTGGTCATTCCGGCCACGCTGCTCAGGCCGGAGCCGGTGCCCGCGCGCGTGGTGCATGCCAGCGGCAGTGCCAGCGGCCGCGACGCCGCCGGCGCGGCACGCCCGCTGGCGGTGGGCGACACGGTGCCCGAAGGTTCGCGCATCGAAGTCGGCGACGACGGCGTCGTCACCCTGCGGCTGGCCGATGGCTCGACGCTGCAGCTGCCGGCCGGCAGCCGCGCGCGCCTGGACGAATTGCGCCAGGCCCCCGGCGGCGCCGCACGATCGGCCATCGGGCTCGAACGCGGTCGCATCGACTCCACCGTGGCTCCGCTCACCTCGCCACGCAGCCGCTTCGAAGTGCGCCCCCCCTGGCCACCGGCGGCGTGGGTGGCACCACCTTCGGCGTTGCCGTGGCCGACGACGGCAGCTTCATCAGTGACGTGCGCGAAGCTTCGGTGCAGGTCCAGCGCACGGCGACGACGGCCGGAGGCGACGGCGCCCTGCTGCGCGGCGGCGAGGGCACGCGCGTGGGCGCCGACGGCGCGGCCATCATGGTGACGCCCCTGCTGCCCGCGCCCGACCTGGCGGGCCCGCCCGCCGTCGTGGAAGACATCGCTTTCATCGACCTGCCGCTGCCACGGCAGGCCGATGCGTCGCGCTGGCAGGTGCGCATCGCCGCCGACGCGCAGCTGGAGCAGGTGCTGCGCAACGGCGAGTTCCCGGGTTCGGCGCAGGCGCGCTTTGCCGGTCTGCCCGACGGCCGCTACCGCGTGGCGGTGCGTGCCGTGGATGCGCGCGGCATCCCCGGGGGCGAATCGGTGCAGGCCCTGGAAGTCAACGCCCGCCCCGAGCCGCCGCTACGCATCGAGCCGCAGGGCGGCGCGCGCGTGCATGGCGAGCAATTGCGCATCCGCTGCGCCGACGTTCCGGACGCCATCGGCTACGTGATCCAGCTCGCGCGCGACGCGGCATTCACCCAACAGCAATCGCTGGCCGGGGACGCCGGGGCCGCACGCTGCGAGCGCACCCTGGCCATGCCCGCGCCCGGCGCGTACTTCTGGCGCGTGGCCACCGTGGCACTCGAAGCCGGCGGAGCACGCGACCAGTGACCATTCAGCCCACCCGTGCCGTTCACCGTGCTGGCCCTGCCCCCGGCGGGCGCCACGCCGGACATCGACGGCGCCGGCGGCGACACGCTCACCATCCGCTGGACCGAGACCGGCACCGGCCCGTGGCTGCACCAGTTGCAGATCGCGCACGACGCCGCGTTCTCGCGCCTGCTGGCCGACACCCGCCTCACCTCACCGAGCTACCAAGGCGCGGCACTGGAGCCCGGCCGGTATCACGTGCGCGTGCGGCAGATCGATGCCACCACCGGGCTCGAAGGCGCCTGGGGCGGCCGCCAGACTCTCGACGTGCCGGCGCGCCTCTTGAGTGGTGACAACCAGCCCGTGCGCAGCAGCGCGGGCGAGCCCGTGCGCCCCGGCGGCCGATGAGCCCGCCCGCGCCGCCCGCCCCGCGTCGCCGCGCACGCTGGCGCGAGTGGGCTGCGCTCTCGGCGCTGCTGCTGGCCTTCACGGCGCTGCTGGCCGTGCTGCAGGTTTTCGAGCGCATAGACAACCTGTGGCGCGATCAGCTGGGGCGCTGGACGCGGCATGCCGCATCGCCCGAGATCGTGCTGGTGGTCATCGATGACCGCAGCCTCTCCGACGTGGGCCGCTGGCCCTGGCCACGCACCGTGCACGCCGCGCTGCTCGACCGCCTGGCGATGGCGCGGCCGCGTGCCGTCGGGCTCGATCTCATCCTCACCGAGCCCGATGTGGCCGACGGGCATCTGGCCGCCGCGATGCAGCGCGCCGCGCCGGTGGTGCTGCCGGTGCTGCTGCTCGACCGCAGCGGCGCGGGCAGCCTGGAGCGCGTGGGCCCCTCCGCACCGCTGGCTGCCGCGGCGGCGGCCCAGGCCCACATCCATCTGGAGATCGACCCCGACGGCATCGTGCGCAGCACCTTCCTGCGCGAGGGTCGCGGCGGCACGTGGTGGGATCAGTTCGGCCTGGCCGTGCTGCGCGCGGGCGGCTCGCAGCCCACGGCCCTGCCGGGCCGTCGCGCGCCGCCGATCTCCGATGCATCGGGCCGTGCGTGGCTACGCGACCACTGGATGCAGATCCCCTTCGCCGGCCCGGCCGGCAGCTTTCGCACCGTGTCGTACGTCGACGTCTTGCGGGGCGACGTGCCCGCCGACACCTTCGCCGGCAAGTACGTGCTGGTCGGCGCCACCTCGGCCGGCATGGGCGACGCGTATCCCACGCCCTGGTCGGCGGGCAGTGAACTCATGGCGGGGGTGGAAATCTCCGCCCACGTGATGAACGCCCTGCTGGCCGGCCTGCGGCTGGAGCGCGCCACGCCCGCGCAGGACATCGCCTTTGCGCTGCTGCCGGTGGCCCTCGCGCTGCTGGCCGTGGTGTGGCTCGCGCCCACGGCGTCGCTGCTGGGCAGTGCCGCCCTGGTCGCGCTGGTGCTGCTGTCGAGCGCGCTGGCGCAACGCCTGCTGGGCCTGCAGCTCGCGCCATCGGCCGCGGTGGCCGGCGTGGCGCTGGCCTATCCGCTGTGGATCTGGCGGAGCCTGCGCGTGGCCACCGACTACCTGCTCGAAGAGTCGGCCCGCATGGAACAGCGGCGCGACCTGCCCGCCATGCAGCCGGGCGCGCGCACGGTGGACCTGCTGGACCGCCACATCGACGGACTGCGCGGCGCGTCCGAGCAACTGCGCAACCTGCACCGCTTCGTGAGCGACACGCTCGACAGCCTGCCCGACGCCACGCTCATCGCCGATCCCGAGGGCATCGTGCTGATGCACAACCAGATGGCCCAGCGGCATTTCAGCGACACGGCGCTGCGCGGCCAGCGGCTCGATGCGCTGCTGCAAGACGTGCTGCGCACCGGCACGCGCCAGGCCGTGCTGCCCGAAGGCCGGCTGGCGCAGGACACACAGCCCTGGAGCACCGAGGCATGCGATGCGCGCGGGCGCGACCTGCTCGCCAAGTTCGCGCCCTGCTTCAACACCGATGGCGCGCTCACCGGATGGATCGCGAGCCTGACCGACATTTCCGCCATCCGCGCCGCGGAGCGACAGCGCGACGTGGCGCTGCGCTTCATCTCGCACGACATGCGCTCGCCGCAAAGCTCCATCCTCGCGCTGCTGGAGTTGCACCGCCTGACGCAGGCCGATGCCGGCCAGCCGCTGCAGGCCGACACCGTGGACCGCATCGAGCGCCACGCCCGCCGCACGCTGGAGCTGGCCGAAGAGTTCGTTCAGCTCGCGCGCGCCGAATCCAGCGCCTACCAGCTCACCCTGCTCGACCTGGGCGAGCTGCTGGGCGACGCCATCGACGAAGTGTGGCCGCAGGCGCAGGCGCGGCGCGTGCGCTTCACGCAGGAGCGCCCGCCCGGCCCCGCGCTGTGCGAGGCAGACCGCGGCCTGCTGATGCGCGCGCTCGCCAATCTGCTGGGCAACGCCGTGAAATACGGCCGCGAAGGCAGTACCGTCGATTGCACGCTGCGCGCCAATGGCGCCGACTGGACGCTGGGCATCCGCGACCAGGGACCCGGTCTCACGCCCGCGCAGCAGGATCAGCTCTTCACCGCCTGGCGGCGCCTCGCACCCGAAGGCGGCAGCCCGGGCGTGGGCCTGGGCCTGGTGTTCGTGCGCACCGTGGCCACGCGGCATGGTGGCCGCATCGAAGTGAGCAGCCGGCCCGGCCAGGGCACGCTGTTCGAGCTCTCGCTGCCGCGCGCCGAGGGCTGACGACGGCAGGCGAGGGCCGCTTTTTCATCGCCGGGCCGCCCCAAGATGAAAAGCCCCCCTCGGGGGGCATGGGGGTCATTTTTCAGGCCCGGCCGAGCCGTCCGTCGTCCTTCGCACGGCGGAGTGTTAAACGAAGATTAATTCGTTTGTGCGCGTGCAGGCCGCTGCCTAGAGTCCGCTCCATGAGCCCGGCAACCCGCCGTGGCCCGCACGCCCAGGAGCCGCAGATGACCACCGCCAGCATCCCCATGCACGTCAAGGCCTACCGCGTGGCAGCGCATGACTCGCCCATCGCGATGCCGCGCTCCAACCGGACGGACGACGGCGTGCACGAAGCCGTGGTGGCCTACGAGTCGCCCGAACTGGCCTCGCTGTGCACCTTCGAGACGCTGGCCCACGAGTCCGCGCTGCTGCGCGAAACCTTGCTGCTGCCGGGCGATCCGCACCTGCACCGGCACCTCACCGTGGAGGGCACGGGTACCTGGAGCGACACGCCGCAGGCACGCCGTGAGTTCTTCCGCTACCTCAAGCGCAACAGCCTGCTGTGTGCCTGGGTGCCCAGCGAGTTCGCAGAGAACCAGCACATCCTGCTGCTCGATCCCGAGCATCCGGCCTACGGCTCGATCCCGGTCGAGTTCCGCTACCTCACGCAGCGCGCGCACGACCAGCACGACGCCCGCGCCCCGGTGTCAGGCCTGCTGCTGCCCGACGGCATGCGGCCCGTGCATCGCGGCTCGCACCGCGCGGCCGGCCGCCATCTGCACGCCTGGAACGCGCAGTCAGACAAGCGAGGCCCACCATGCCTGCCAGCCCCATCCACCTCGATCCGGCCTCCGGCGTGCGCGCCCTGCTGGATGACACCAGCCGGGCCATCCGGCTCTTTTTCAGCCGCCGCGACGCCGGCCACGCGCGCTCTGCCGCGCTGCGCGTGGCCCGGGCCGCCATGCGCCTGCACGCGGGCGGCGACCCGCTGCAGGCCTGGCCTGCCAGCCTGCAGCTGGACCCCGGCCTCGGCCGCGCGCGCTGCCTGCGGCGCCTGATGCCGCTGGACACCTGGAGCGTGGCATCGGACGACGTCGATCCCGGCCCTGCCGGGCTGGACAACGCCGCCGGCTATCTGTTCGTGGCGGTGATGCTGCTGGCGCCACGCATCGCGCTCTCGGCCGAGGCGCAGGTGCTGCGCCTCTGGTACCTGGGCACACACTCCTCGATGCAGCGCCCCGAGGTGCAGCGCGTCTTCGGCGATCTGCGCCCTCTGCCCGCGCACCAGCAACTGGCCGTCGGCGCCTATG
>JAGOCV010000461.1 GCA_017998575.1 Burkholderiaceae bacterium | reverse complement strand
CCGGGCCCCTTCGAGCAGCGCCGGCACCAGCAGCGCCGACAGCACGATGCCCACGCCCGTGCCGCCGTAATACAGCCCCAGCAGCAGGCCGCCGCGCGTGGGATGCGCCGCGCCCAGCCGCGCGGCCAGCAGCCCGCCGGCGATGAAGATCCACGCGCTGGCCACGCCCGCCAGCAGGCGCTGGGCCAGCAAGGGCGCGGCCTCGGTGAAGAAGCCGCTGCCGGCCATGAAAAGGCTGGCCGCCACGGCACCCGCCAGCAGCAGCCGCGCCGCGCCCAGGCGCGCCATCAGCGCGGGCGTGCAGAGCGCGCCCAGCAGGTAGCCCAGCGCGTTGAAGGTGTTCATGGCGCCGGCCAGCGCGTAGCTCCATTGCAGGTCGGCGCGCATCGGCGGCAGCAGCAGGCCGTAGGCGAAGCGCGTGATGCCCAGCGAGATCGCCGCGCCCAGCGACAGCGCGCAGGCCAGCCGCAGGGCGCGCGCAAAACCTGCGGCATCGGAGGAAAGGTCGGGCATCTGGCTCATCGTTCGGGTCGTCTCCGTGGGCCCACGGGCCAGGGCATTCTGCGCCGCGCCGCGCGCATGCCCGCCATGGCCTGTCGCACGGGCGTCAACGCCGCACGCATCTGCCACAAAACCGGCGCGCCCGCTGCTGCAGGAGTTTGCGGCGCGCGGTAGTCTGTGGCGCATTCCATTCACAACATCTGGAGTTCCCGAGATGGCATCCCTCTTCGATCCCCTGCAGGCCGGCGCGCTGCGCCTGGCCAACCGCATCGTCATGGCCCCGCTCACGCGCAACCGCTCGCCCGAAGCCGTGCCCAACGAGCTCACGGCAACCTACTACACGCAGCGCGCCAGCGCCGGCCTGATCGTCTCCGAAGCCACGGCCATCAGCCCGCAGGGCCAGGGCTACGCCGACGTGCCCGGCCTCTACGGCACCGAGCAGCTCGACGGCTGGAAGCGCGTGACGAAATCCGTGCACGACGCGGGCGGCCAGATCGTCTGCCAGCTCTGGCACGTGGGCCGCATCTCGCACAACGACCTGCAGCCCGGCGGCCAGCCGCCCGTCGCGCCCTCGGCCGTCACCGCGCAGGCCAAGACCTATCTCATCGGCCGGGACGGCGCCGGCAGCTTCGCGCCCACCTCGGCCCCTCGCGCGCTGGACGCGGGCGAGCTGCCCGGCATCGTGCAGGACTACCGCCACGCCGCGCGCAACGCCATCGCGGCGGGCTTCGACGGCGTCGAGATCCATGCGGCCAACGGCTACCTGATCGACCAGTTCCTCAAGACCGGCGCCAACCGGCGCACCGACGACTACGGCGGCAGCATCGAAAACCGCGCGCGCCTGCTGCTCGAAGTGGCGCGCGCCGTGGTCGAAGAGATCGGCGGCGACCGCACGGGCATCCGCCTGTCGCCCGTGACGCCGGCCAACGACATCGCCGATGCCGATCCGCAGCCGCTGTTCGATTACGTCGTGCGCGAGCTCGCGCCGCTGGGCCTGGCCTTCGTGCACGTGATCGAAGGCGCCACCGGCGGCCCGCGCGAGCTGGACGACCGCCCGTTCGACTACGGCGCCATGAAGGACGCCTACCGCACCGCCGGCGGCCGCGCCGTCTGGATCGCCAACAACGGCTACGACAAGACCCTGGCCGAGCAGGCCGTGGCCAGCGGCCATGCCGACGCCGTGGCCTTCGGCCGTCCGTTCATCGCCAACCCCGACCTCGTGCACCGGCTGCGCGACAACCTGCCGCTCGCGCAGATCGACAAGGCCACGCTCTACGGCGGCGGCGCCAGGGGCTACACCGACTACCCCAAGGCGAGCTGAACGGCCTGGCGCCGCGCAGGCCAGGAACACCACGGAACCGGCTCCGCCGGGCCGTCGGCGTTGCCAATCGAAGGGGGTTGGCGAACCTTGCCGCCCGCCAGGGCCGTCAGGCGCTCAGCCCAGGCCTATGGGCGCGGGGGCGCGCATGACGATCTGTGTGAACAGCCGGTCGTAAACCGGCTCGCGCGGATGCAGGCCCGTCATCGGGTCCTCGTTGGCGCCGAACACCTCGGCCAATTCGTCCCACTCGTCCCCGCCCAGGTACTGCTGCGCCAGCGGCAGTACCTGCGTCTCCTCCAGCCGCATGTGCTCCAGGTAGAAGTCGACATAGCGGTGCACGGCCTGCGCCAGCGGCAGGCGGCGCGACTCGCCCACCAGCTCCCAGCCCGTGAGCAGGTGCTGCAGCTCGCGCACGTCGCGCTCGCCATGCACATGCTCCTGCTCCAGGCGCGAGATCACCGGCATGGCCCAGGCCGCGCGTTGCAACACGCGGGGAAACAGGAAGTTGGATTCGCGCGGATGGTGGCGCCGCTCGGGGTATTCGTCGATGTAGAACAGCATCGAGCGCAACACGCCGAAGAAGCCCTCGGGATCGTCGCCCGGCCCGCGCTCCACCATGAGTTGCAGCGAATGCAGCACGGCGCGCAGGGCGGCGTGCTCGTCCCGGATGATGCGCAGGGC
>JAGOCV010000164.1 GCA_017998575.1 Burkholderiaceae bacterium | reverse complement strand
CTACAACACCATCGCGCACGACCGGCGCCAGGCCACCGATGTCATCGAGGCGATCCTCGCCGTCGATCCCGGGCTCGCGCTGGTGGGGCTGGCCGGCTCGCCGCTGCTTTCCTGGGCCCGCGACGCCGGCCTGCGGGCCGTGGCCGAGGCATTCGCCGACCGGGCCTACACCGCCGCCGGCACGCTGGTGCCGCGGGAGCAGCCCGGTGCCGTGCTGCACGACGGCCAGGCCATCGCGCAGCGCATGGCCCGGCTGGCGCGCGAGGGCGTGGTGGCCGCCATCGACGGCACCGACGTGCGCGTGCAGGCCGATTCGATCTGCGTGCATGGCGATACGCCCGGCGCGGTGGAGGTTGCCCGCGCCGTGCGCGCCGAACTCGGTCGCGCCGGCATTGCCGTGGCTTCCTTCGCCGACGCGCCTGGCGCGCGCGCATGATGCCGGTCCTCATCGACGACCCCGCAGCCCGGCCGCGCGGGCAGGCGCCCGCCCTGAGGCTGCTGCCCGTCAACCTCGACGCGCTCATGGTCGAGCTGCCGGGGCAGGCCGAAGTTCTGGCGCTGCTCGATTCGCTGCGGCGCGACCCGGTGCCGGGCGTGACCGAACTGGTGCCGGCGGCGCGCACGCTGCTCGTGCGCGTGCGTCCGCTGGAATGCAGCCTCGGGCGGCTCGCACAGATCCTCGCCAGCCGCGATCTGGCCGCCGCGGGTCCACCCACGGGCCGCCTGATCGACATGGCGGTGCGCTACGACGGCGAAGACCTGAACGAGGTCGCACGGCTGCTCGGCATCGACGCCGCCGAGGTGGTGCGCCGCCACACAGCGCAGGAATGGGCGGTGGCCTTCACCGGGTTCGCGCCGGGTTTCGCCTACCTCACCGCCGACGCAGGACTCGCGGTGCCACGCCGCGCCGTGCCGCGCACGCGCATTCCGGCCGGCGCGGTGGCGCTGGCCGGTGGCTTCAGCGCGGTCTATCCGGCCGCGAGCCCGGGCGGATGGCAGCTCGTGGGGCGCACCGATGCCACCTTGTGGGATCTCGCCCGTGACCCGCCGGCACTGCTGCAGCCTGGCGACCGGGTGCGCTTCGTCGATGCCGGCGACCGTGTGCGGGCGTCGTCGTCGGCGGCCAGCGCCAGTGCGGGCGAGGGCGGTTACGTGCGCGGCGCGCGCTCGCGCGATGCGCTGGGCGCGGGCCAGGCCGCGTTGCTGGTGCGCTCCCCGGGGCTCTTCAGCACTTTCCAGGACCACGGCCGGCCGGGCCTGGCGGCGCAGGGCGTGAGCGCCTCGGGCGCGCTCGATCCGGCCGCGCTGGCGGCGGCCAACCGGCTGGTGGGCAACGATGGCCGTTGTGCCGCGATCGAGAGTGCGGGCGGCGGCCTGCAGTTGCAGAGCGTGGGTCCCAACGTCGTGGCCGTCACCGGCGCGCGCGCCGCGCTCGGGTTGCTGTCGGCCGATGGGCGCCGGCTGCAACCGGCCGGCCATCAGGCCATTGCGCTGGATGACGGCGACGTGCTGTCGCTGGGCGCGCCCGTGGCGGGCACGCGATGCTACGTGGCGGCGCGAGGTGGCTTCGTGCACGAGAGCGTGTTGGGCAGCGCCGCCACCGACACGCTTGCACGCTTGGGCCCGGCGCCGCTGGCGGCCGGCGACGTGATCGGGGTTCGCCCGGCGCCGCCTGGCGCCGCCGTGGGATTGCCCGAGCCCGAACCCCCGCTGGCCGCGCCTGGCGAAGAGGTCGTGCTCGACGTGGTGCCCGGCCCGCGCGCCGACTGGTTCACGCCCGAGGCGCTCGCCTGTCTGGCCCGGCAGCGCTGGCGCGTGACCGCGCAGTCCGACCGTGTCGGCCTGCGGCTCGAAGGCGACGTGCCGATGGCGCGTGCCGTGGCCGGCGAACTGCCGAGCGAGGGCACCTGTCGCGGATCGATTCAGGTGCCGCCCAGCGGGCAGCCCGTGCTGTTCCTGGCCGACCACCCGGTCACCGGCGGCTATCCGGTGATCGCCAGCGTGGCCCTGCACCACCTGGCCCGCGCCGGGCAGGTGCCCGCAGGCGCCTGGGTGCGCTTTCGTCCCCTTCACGCCGGGGCGCTCGCCGCGCCCGCATCGAACCTGTGAACATGAAGAAAGTCCTGATCGCCAACCGTGGCGAAATCGCCGTCCGCATCGCACGCGCCTGCGCCGACCATGGCGTGGCCAGCGTGGCCGTCTATGCCGATCCCGATGCCGACGCGCTCCACGTGCGCCTGGCCGACGAGGCATGGGCGCTGCCCGGGCAGCGGCCCGCCGAGACCTACCTCGACATCGCGGCGCTGCTGGACGTGGCACGCCGCAGCGGCGCTGACGCCGTGCACCCGGGTTACGGCTTCCTCTCCGAAAGCGCGCCCTTCGCGCAGGCGGTGGTCGATGCGGGCCTCACCTGGATCGGCCCGCCGGCGCAGGTCATCGCGGCGCTGGGCGACAAGGTGCAGGCGCGGCGCATCGCCGAGCGTGCCGGGGCGCCGCTGGTGGCGGGCACGCCGGGCCCGATCGCCGGTGCGGCCCAGGCGCTGGCCTTCGCCCGCGAGCATGGGCTGCCCATCATCATCAAGGCCGCGTTCGGCGGCGGCGGCCGCGGCATGAGGGTGGCCTGGCGCATGGACGAGGTGGAGCCGCTCTACGAATCGGCGATGCGCGAGGCGGTCGCCGCGTTCGGGCGCGGCGAGTGCTTCGTCGAACGTTTCCTCGACCGGCCTCGCCACATCGAGGCCCAGGTGGTGGCGGACATGCACGGCCAGGTGGTGGTGCTGGGCACGCGTGACTGTTCGCTGCAGCGGCGCAACCAGAAGCTGGTGGAGGAAGCGCCGGCGCCGTTCCTCACCGACGCGCAGCGCGCGCGCATTCACGCCGCCGCCCGCGACATCTGCGCCGCCGCGGGCTATGTCGGTGCCGGTACGGTGGAGTTCCTGCTGGCGGGCGATGGCACGCTGTCTTTCCTGGAGGTCAACACGCGGCTGCAGGTAGAGCATCCGGTGACCGAACAAACCACCGGCCTCGATCTCGTGCGGCTGCAGCTGCGCATCGCCGAGGGCCTGCCGCTCGCGCTGGCCGATACCCCCGCGCCGCAGGGGCACAGCTTCGAATTCCGCATCAATGCCGAAGACGCCGGCCGTGGCTTCCTGCCCACGCCGGGGCCGGTCACGCGGTTCGATCCGCCTTCCGGGCCGGGCGTGCGCCTGGACAGCGGCGTGGTCGCCGGCTCGGTGGTGCCGGGAACTTTCGATTCGCTGATGGCCAAGCTGGTGGTGAGCGGCGCCACGCGCACCGAAGCCCTGGCGCGCGCGCGCCGCGCGCTACGTGAATTCCGCATCGAAGGCGTGGCGTCGGTGCTGCCGTTCCACCGCGCCGTGGTCGATCACCCCGACTTCGCCGCCACCGATGGCGCCTTCCGGGTGCACACGCGCTGGATCGAGACCGACTTCGCCGGGCCGCTGGCCGCCGCCGCGCGTGTCGATCCGCCCGCGGCGCCGGGCCTGGTGCGCACGGCGATCGAAATCGATGGCCGACGCGTGATGCTGGGGCTGCCGTCGTCGCTGTTGAGCGGGTGGACGGCGGGTGGCGGGACGGCTGCGGGCCCGGGGCCAGCGCAGGCGGACGACGACGGCATCGTGGCTGCGCCGATTGCGGGCACGCTGCTGGCGTGGAAGGTGCAAGAGGGTGCTGCCGTGAGTGCTGGCGACACCATCGCCGTGATGGAGGCGATGAAGATGGAGATGCAGGTGCAGGCGCCGCGCGAGGGCCGGATCGCGCGGCTGGCCGATGCCGGCGCTGCGCTGGCGGCCGGCGCACCCATGGCGCGCATCGGTTGACGCGCGCGGCCGGCCCGGCGTTCACCTGCCGGGGCAGGTGGCCGCGCCCGTGACGTTCAGGCGCCGCGCCGGAACACGGCGCGCAGGCAGACGATGGCGCCGAACGCGAACAGCGCCAGGCTGTAGAACTCGTAGGGAACGCCCAGCAGCTTGACCGCCGCTTCGGCGCACGATGCCGTGGGCGAGAACACCGAGGGTGCCAGGTCGAACAGCCGCAGCTGGCCCATCACGTTGTCGGCGAAGGTCATGGCGCACGAATCGCTGGCGGCCGCCACGAAGTGCTGCCACAGTGCGCTGGCCACGCCGCCCAGCGCGGCGGCAGCCGCCAGCAGGGCCAGCAGGCGCTGCAGCACGCCGGGCATCACGGCGGCGAACAGCGCGAGCAGGCCGGTCACGATGAACAGCAGACGCTGGAAGGTGCACCAGGGACAGGGCTGGAGATCGAAGTAGTACTGCGACACCAGCGCCGCCCCCACTGCCGCAAAGCTGATCACGGCGACGATCAGCAGCCACACCGAAGACGAATAGCCGCGGCGGCTCATCGTGCGGACTCCGCCGTGCGCAGTGCGCGTGTCATGCGGCCACCTCGGCGATCAGTTCGATCTCGACGCAGGCGCCCATCGGCAACTGGGCCACGCCGAAGGCGCTGCGGGCATGGGCGCCGCGCTCGCCGAAGACTTCGCCAATCAGTTCGCTGCAGCCGTTGGTGACCAGGTGCTGCTCGGTGTAGCTGCCGCTGGAGTTGACCAGACTGAGCACCTTGACGATGCGCGTGACCTTGTTCAGGTCGCCCACGGCGGCATGCAGGGTGCCCATCAGATCGATGGCGACGGCGCGCGCGGCTGCCTTGGCGGTGGCGGTGTCCATGTCGGTGCCCAGCTGGCCGACCCACGCCTTGCCGTCCTTCTTTGCGATGTGGCCCGAGAGGAAAACGAGATTGCCGGTGCGCATGAAGGGCACGTAGGCGGCGGCGGGGACGGCCACCGGGGGCAGCTCGATGTTCAGGGCTTTCAGCTTGTCGTAGACGCTCGGGGTGCTCATGGTCTGGTTTTTTCCTTGGAGTCTGGAGTTTCTTTGGAAGCGGGCGCGGCCGGTTGGTTCCAGGGCTGCACGGTCACGCCCACATGCAGCGTGTGGTGGGCGCCACCGTGGATGACGCCCCGGATCGGCGACACGTCGGAGTAGTCGCGGCCGAGCGCGAGTGTCACATAGTCCTCGCCCGGTGCGCGGTTGTTGGTCGGGTCCAGGTCGAACCACGCGCCGCGGCCGTGCGCGTCGGGCGCATACACCGAGACCCAGGCGTGCGAGGCGTCGCTGCCCACCAGGCGCGGCTGGCCCGGCGGTGGCTCGGTGAGCAGGTAGCCGCTGACGTAGCGCGCCGGCAGGCCCAGCGAACGCAGGCAGGCCACCATCACGTGCGCGAAATCCTGGCAGACGCCGCGCCGCTGCGCCAGCGCTTCGAGCGGCGGCGTGTTGACCTCGGTGCTGGCCGTGTCGTATTCGAAATCGGTGTGGATGCGGTCCATCAGGTCGCGCGCGGCCAGGTGCAGCGGCAACCCCGCCGTGAAGCTGGGGCGCGCATAGGCCGAGAACTCTTCGTGGCGTGGCACGTAGGGCGAGGGAAACACGAATTCGGCCGCCGCATCGAACGCCGCACCGGCGTGGTAGCGGAAGCGTTCGCGCACCTGCTCCCAGGGCAGGCTGGCGGTGGGGCGCGGCGGCTCGTCGGTGTCGACGATGCTCTCGGCCACCACGGCCAGCTCTTCGTGCGCGCCGGGCAGCGAGAAGAAGGCGCGCGTGTTGCCGAACACGTCGCGCGCCTGGGCCTGCTGGGCCGGATCGGGCGAGATGGTGAGCGTGTGCGAGAGCACGCGCTGCCAGGGCAGATCGAGCGGGCGCAGGTGCGCCATGTGCTGCGCGGTTTCCACCGGCGGGCTGTAGTCGTATCGGGTTTCGTGCGTGACCTGCAGCAGCATGGCGCGTCTTCCTCAGGCTCCCAGGCTCTGTTTGGCTTCGCCCGAATGCGTGAAGTAGTGGGCGCTGATGGCGTCGGACACGCGATAGGCCGCATCGGTGCAGTGCGCCAGCAGCGCCAGCAGCGCGGGATAGCTGCCGTCCTCGCCGGGCTCGCAGATCTCGCCCAGCACCCAGGTGGCCGGGTCGGGCAGCGTGTGCGCCAGATCCGGTGCCTGGCCCGCGCCTGTATGGAGGCTGCTGGCCGCCAGCTTGGCCAGGCGGCCGCGCAGCGTCTGCAGCACCCAGCCCAAGGCACGCGGGTTGTCGCGGTCGAGCACGAGCAGATCGAGCAGGGCCGCGACTTCGCGGCTTTGCTGGTACTGCGCATGGAAGGTGATGGTGCTGTCGAACAGCGCGATCAGCGCCTCGAAGCCGCCTGCGTCGTGCACGGCACCGGTTTCGAACGCCTCGGCCAGCGCGCCGGCCAGGAAGCCCAGCCGCTCGATGTGGCGGCCGATGGACAGCAACCGCCAGCCGTCGTCGCGCGTCATGCGGTCGGTCTGCGCGCCCGTCATGGCGGCCAGGTGGCCGCTGGTGGCTTCGAGCAGGCGCATGGCTTCGAGCGGCGAATGCCCGCCCTCGGCGGCCTGCTCTGCGGTGCGGCGGAAGAACTCGTGCTCGGCGCCGACGATGACGTTCCAGTGCTCCTGCGACAGCCGCTCGCGCACGGCGCTGGCGGCGCCCTTCACGGCCTGCAGGTTGTAGCCCACGCTGGTGGCGTTGTGCGTGTCGCCCAGCGATGCGACCAGCGATCGCTCGAACACGCGGCGCGCCTGCGTGGCCGGCGGCACCGAAGGCAACACCAGGCCGCCGTGCACGGCCAGCTCGGTCAGCCAGGCCAGCAGCGGCTGCGACGACTGGTCTTCGCCGCCCAGGCTCTGCAGCGTGAGGCGGGCCAGCCGCGTGGAGTTCTCGCTGCGCTCGCTGTAGCGGCCCAGCCAGAAAAGGTTCTCGGCCGCGCGGCTGGTGACCAGGCGCCGCCGCGTGGCGATGGAGGCAGGCGTGAGATGCGGCTGCAGCAGCGTGGTCGAATCGACCGTGCCGTGCGTGAGCACCCAGGCATCGGCACTGCTGCCGCCGCGCTGCATGGACGTGATCTCTTCGTCGGCGGTGGCGATGCGGGCCAGGCCGCCCGGCAGCACGCGCCAGCGTTGCTCGCCGTCGGCCACGGCGAACACGCGCAGCATCACCGAGCGTGGTGCGATGCGCGCGCGGCGCGGGCCGTCGTCCCAGGTGGGCATCTGCGACATGGGCAGGAAGGCCTGCACGGTGTGCACGTCGCCCTGGCGCACGATACGGCCCGACCATTCGTCGAGCGCGCGGCGGTCCAGCCCGCGGCCGAGCACGGCTTCAAACGATTCGTGCGCGGCCGAGCCCGGGTAGGTGGGCTTGATGACGCACTCGCCCAGCTGCGGCAGCACCTCCTCCAGCGCGGCGCGCTCGCCGCACCACCAGGTGGGCAGGGCGGGCAGCAGCAGCTCTTCGCCCAGCAGGCGGCGCGCAAGCGCCGGCAGGAAGCCCAGCAGCGCCGTGGATTCGAGGAAGGCCGAGCCCGGCGCATTGGCCACCAGCACGTTGCCCGCGCGGATGGCCTGCAGCAGGCCCGGCACGCCGAGTGTGGAATCGGGCCGCAATTCCAGCGGGTCGAGGAACTGGTCGTCCAGCCGCTTGAGCAGGCCGTGGATCGGCTCCAGCCCCTGCAGCGTCTTGAGGTAGAGCTTCTGGTCGCGCACCGTGAGGTCGCTGCCCTCGACCAGCGTGAGGCCGAGGTAGCGCGCCAGATAGGCGTGCTCGAAGTAGGTTTCGTTGTACGGCCCCGGCGTGAGCAGCGCGATGTGCGAATCGGCGCCCGCCGGACTCATGGCCTTGAGGTTTTCGATCAGGCCGCGGTAGGTGGCGGCCAGCCGCTGCACACCCATGGTCTCGAACGCCTGCGGGAAGGTGCGCGAGACGATGAGCCGGTTTTCCAGCAGGTAGCCCAGGCCCGAGGGTGCCTGCGTGCGCTGCGAGACCACCCACCAGTTGCCGTCGGGCCCCCGCGCCAGATCGAACGCGGCGATGTGCAGGTGCGTGCCGCCCACCGGCCGCACGCCGTGCAGCGGGCGCAGGTAGCCCGGATGGCCCTGCACCAGGGCCGGCGGCAGCAGGCCTTCGGCCAGCAGGCGCTGCGGGCCGTACACGTCCGCCATCACGCGGTCGAGCACGCGCACGCGCTGCAGCACGCCGGCCTCGATCTGCTTCCAGCTCTCGGGCGAGACGATCAGCGGGAACAGGTCGAGCGACCACGGCCGCTGCGGTCCGTCGGCGTCGGCATAGACGTTGTAGGTGACGCCGTTGTCGCGGATCTGCCGCTCGAGGTTGGCGCGCCGGCGCGTCAGGTCATGGAAGCCGGCATGACCCAGCAGCGAAAAGAACTCGTCCCAGGCGGGCGCGAGCGGCTTGCCGGCAGCAGGCGTGGCCGCGGCGGCGTCGGCCGTGCGGCCACGCAGTTCGTCGTAATGGCCGGGCGCGGCGGCGGGCGCAAGCGAGGCCGCCAGTTCGGCGGCCGTTTCCTGGGCCTGGTCGGGGAAGAGGGAGTCGCTGGGGTTTTCCACGGGAGCCGACATTGTTGCATTGGTGGCGGCCTTGAGGGGCGAGCACGCTGCCATCACAGACGTGTTGAGAAATTTCACGTCGGGAGTTTGCAATTGTTTGCGAATGGCTGCATCGGTTGAATGACTTCTCTTCGGGTTTTGCGCAGGGTGCGTCAGGTTGCTAGCACACCTGAAGAAAGCGAGTCATGCTGTTCCTGAAGCACCCGAAACCCCAAAGTCCACGACAGAAGCCAGTAGCACTCCCGTCGGAGCCCACCCGATGAGCGCGCCGACGACCCACAGCGCGCCAGTCTTCCTCGAAGGCGACGTGCAAAGCCTCACGAGCCTCGACGCCGACGATGCCCTGCACTGCATCTCGCTGCAGCACTTCAAC
>JAGOCV010000460.1 GCA_017998575.1 Burkholderiaceae bacterium | reverse complement strand
GTGATGAACAGCGCCGTGTGCCCAGCCAGCACCGCCTGGTACCCGAGGTTGCACGCGCACATCGTCTTGCCCACCCCGTTGGGGCCGACCAGCACGACGTTGCTGGCGTCCCGGAGGAACTGCAGCGTCATCAACTCCTCGACCGCCGCCCGGTCGATGCTCCTGGGCCAGCTCCAGTCGAAGTCCGCCAACGGCTTGAAGCGCCCGATGTGGGCTGCGCGCAGCCGCCGCTCCAGGCTGCGCCGGCCGCGCTCGGCGGCCTCCCAGGCCAGCAGCTGTGCGACCCAGCGCGCCTGATCGGCCTGGCCCATCACCTCGGCCCAGTGGGTCAGCAGGCCATGCAGGCGAAGTGCGCCTGCCTGCTCGCGCAGCTCGGCCTGGGAGGATCGGGGTTCAGTCATCGGCGTTCTCCTGTGGATCGGGCTGGCGGTCGTAGGAGCCCAGTGCATGGGGTCGCACTGGCGCGTCGCGCCGTGCGACGTGCTCGGGCAGCACCAGCGCCACCGGCGGCGGCTGACCGCTGGCCTCGCGCTGGCGCTCCAGCGCCAGCCGCACGGCGTTGGGGTGCGGCACATCACGTTCGAGGGCATCGAGCAGGGCCACCTGCAGCGCGGCCGCGCCCCAGCGATCGAGAAGCCGCAGCAGCGCTGCGGTGATCGAGCCCAGGTTGTGGCCACGCGCGGCGGCTCGCTCGAGCAAGGTGGGCGCCGCCGGCGCGGCCTGCGCCAGGCGATCGCAGCCACGGTGGGTACGCGCCGCACGCTTGTGCTCGGCCAACTGCTGCAAGTGCTGCGCCATCTCGATTTGCTGGCCACGGTCCCAGCAGCGCGGATGGCGGGCCAGTTCGGCGCTGCCGTCCAGGATGCGCACCGTGTGCTCGTCGGCCAGCACGGCCAGGGTGCGCCGCACATGCGTGTGCGGCACGGAGTAGTCGTTCAGGTCGAAGCGGATGTACGGCGTCTTGTCCACCGTCACGGCCACGCGCTCGCCCAGCGCGAACTCGCGCTCGGGCAGCGCCAGCAGGCGCGGCTGCTCGGCTTGGAAGGCCTGGCGCACGGTCCAGGAGATGTCCTCGACCCAGCGCCGATCGGCGGCCTGGCCTTGGCACCACTGCGCAGCCTGCGCGTTCAGATCGTCCAGATCGGTGAAGGCACGTCCGGCGAAGAAGCTGTCGCGCACGTAGCGGATGGCGCGTTCCACACGTCCCTTCTGGTTGCCGCGCGCCGGCGCCACAGGTCGCGGCTCGAAGCGGTAGTGGCCGGCCAGCGCCAGCAGCGTCGGGTTGAAGCGAATCGCGTCGCCCACGCGTTCGAGCACGGCGCTCTTGAGGTTGTCGTACAGGACGACACGGGTCGAACCGTTGAACGCGACGAAGGCCAGGGCGTGGCCGCGCAGGAAGGCGTCGATGCGCGCGTCCAGGAAGAAGCGCAGGAAGACCATGCGCGAGTGGCTGAGCACCATGACGAAGGCCATCAGCGGCCGGCGGGCACGACCGATCTGTAGATGGCCGAAGTGGCCCCAGTCGACCTGCGCCTGCTCGCCCGGCAGCGTGCGCAGCCGCAGGTAGGCCTCGGCCGGCGGGCGCGGGCGCATGCCGGCGATGAGCAAGCGGAAGTGCGAGCCAGCGCCGACGTAGCCGCGCTCGACCACCATGGCATGCAGCCGCGCCGCGGTGAGCGTGGGGAACTTCGCCAGCGTGGCCAGGATGAAGGGCCGGTACGGATCGATGCGGCTCGGGCGAAGCGGCGAGGTGTGCACCGGCGCGCCCTCGCTCACTGGGTGGCCCGCCAGCACGCGCCGCACGGCGTCGCGGTGCACGTGCAACTGCCGCGCGATGGTCCCGACGCGCCACTTCTCCACCGTGTGCAGGCGCAGGATCTGCGCCACCAGGTCAGGGGCTATGGTCATGGCGCCTCCTGTGCGACACGCCGTGACGCACGAAGCCCAGACGCAGCGCCGCGCCTTGCTGCGCGCCGCAGCGCCGGCAGGTCCAGCAGGTGCCAACCATGGCCGGCGTGGCAGCGGGGGCGAGTTCGACAGGCGCGTCCTGCGCAGCGAAGTCGGCAGGCATGTCGGCGGTTGTGACGCTCAGGCTGGGGCGTGTCCATGCCACCAGTGGAGCCCAGGCCGCCCCCGAGTGGGAACCCTGATGCGTCACGTTGTGTGCATCGTCGGCTGCGCCGTCGCGGGCCTCACGGGAAGCAAGACGCTCGCGCCAAAGGCGTGAGCGCTGCGCGTGCGCGATGCGGCCGCGCCGGGAGCACTGGTAGCGCCGTGCGCTGAGCCGCTGCCCATCCTCGCGGGCTTGGCGGCTGCACGCCCGGCCGCAATAGCGGTTGCCGCGATCGCAGCGGCGGCACAAGACGACCTGGACGCGACAGCGCGCGCACAGGTACAGGCGGGCGGATGGGTCCATGCGCACCCCGGCACAACCGAAGTGCTGGACGGACTCGCCCCAGCGCGCCACACTGCTGTGGCACCGCCTTCTTCGGCACGGTGTAGGGC
>JAGOCV010000163.1 GCA_017998575.1 Burkholderiaceae bacterium | reverse complement strand
CAGGTACACATAGGGATAGAGCGAGAACACGAACACCCAGGCCGCGCCGCTGGTGCTGCGCACCTCGGGCAGCACACGCCCCTCGACACCGAAAGTGGCCCGCAGCCACACCTGTGCCGGACCGCTGAACTGCAGGAAATCGGTGTACGCATAGGCCGTCACGTAGGCCGGCACGGCCAGCGGCAGCAGCAGCAGCCATTCGAAGGTGCGGCGGCCGGGAAACGAGAACAGCGTGACGGCCGCGGCCGTGGCCGTACCCACGACGGCCGCGCCCAGGCCCACGGCCACGCACAGGACGATGCTGGTCCATGCGTATTCGGGCAGCACCGTGGAGGACATCTCGCGCAGGATCTGCGCGGTATCGGTGTCCCATTGCAGCCACGAGCCGAACACCGTGAGCACCGGCAGCGTGAGCAGGAGCGCGACGAAGGTCAGCAGGAAATGGCGGGGCCGGAGGAAGGACAGGCGCATGGGAAACGGGGCGTCGCGCGCAGCCGGCACGCCGCCGCGCGGACACCGGGCACGGCCGGCCGCGCGATCAATGCGAATTGTACGCATCTACAATCCGGCGCATGTTCCTCGAAGTGTCGCAATTGACGGTGCGCTATTCCGGCCGTGCCAGGCCCGCGGTGGACGACGTCTCGTTCGGGCTCTCCGCAGGCGACATCGGCGTGTTGATCGGCCCCTCGGGCTGCGGCAAGACCACGCTGCTGCGCGCCGTGGCGGGGCTGGAGCCGGTGGCCGGCGGGAGCATCGTGCTCGACGGCCAGCGGGTCGGCGCGGCCGGCATGCAGGTGCCGCCCGAGTCGCGCCGCATCGGCATGGTGTTCCAGGATTACGCCCTCTTCCCCCACCTCGACGTGGGCCGCAACGTGGCCTTCGGCCTGGGCGCGCTCGCGCGCGAGGCGCGCGCCGCGCGCGTGGCCGAGGTGCTCGAACTGGTGGGCCTGGCAGGCATGCAGAAGCTGCATCCGCACGAACTCTCGGGCGGCCAGCAGCAGCGCGTGGCACTGGCCCGCGCGCTGGCGCCCTCGCCTCGCCTGCTGTTGCTGGACGAACCCTTTTCCAACCTCGACGTCGACCTGCGCGAGCGGCTCGCACACGAGGTGCGCGCCATCCTGCGGCGGGCCAATGCAACGGCGTTGTTCGTGACGCACGACCAGCTAGAAGCCTTCGCCATCGGCGATGCCATCGGCGTGATGCACGAGGGCCGCCTGCACCAGTGGGATACGGCATACAACCTCTACCATCGGCCCGCCACCCGCTTCGTGGCGGACTTCGTGGGCCACGGCGTGTTCGCCCCGGCCACACGGCATGCCTTTGAAGGGCACGACGTCTGGCGCACGGCGCTGGGCGATTTCGCGGGTCCGGCCTCGACACTGCCTGCCGGTGTCGTGCACGACGTGCTGCTGCGCGCCGACGACGTGGTGCACGACGACGCCTCGCCGGTCAAGGCCGAGATCCTGAGAAAGGCTTTCAGGGGCTCGGAGTTCCTCTACACGCTGCGGCTGGCGTCGGGCGAAGTGCTGCTGGCCCACGTGCCCAGCCACCACGACCATCAGGTGGGTGAGTGGATCGGCATCCGCCCCGACGTGGAGCACGTGGTCACCTTCGCGCGCGAAGGCTGACGCGGCGGCAGCGGCGGCGGCCCGGCGCGGGCCGGGCATTTCGTCTTCAGTACGTCCAGAAGATGCGCTGCAGTTCCTTGGAATCGCGCGTCTTGGTGAGCGCCAGCATGGCGAGGATGCGGGCTTTCTGCGGCGCGAGGTCGTGCGCCGCCACCCAGTCGTAGCGGTCATCGGGCTGCTCGGCATTGCGCAGCACGAAGCCGGCCGGCACGCGGCTGGCACGGATCACCTGGACGCCACGCTCACGCAGTTCGCGCAGCGCGGGCACCACGCGGTCGGCCACCGAGCCGTTGCCCGTGCCCGCATGGACGATGGCCGCCACGCCGGGCGCGCCGCCCACCGCGTCCACCGCGCTGCGCGGCGCGTTGCCGTAGCCGTAGACGATCTCCACCACCGGCAGGCGCTCGATGGTGTCGATGTCGAACTCGCTGCGTTGCGTGTGCGGCTTGGCCGGCGCGCGAAACCAGTAATTGCGGCCTTCGACCACCATGCCCAGCGACCCCCACTGACTCTGGAAGGCTTCGGTGCGGATATTGACCAGCTTGGAGACGTCGCGCGCCGTGTGGATCTGGTCGTTCATCGTCACCAGCACGCCCTGGCCGCGCGCATCGGCCGAGGCGGCCACGCTCACGGCATCGTAGAGGTTGAGCGCACCGTCGGCCGACAGCGCCGTGCCCGGCCGCATCGAGCCCACCACCACGATGGGCTTGTCGGTGTGCACCGTGAGGTGCAGGAAGTAGGCCGTTTCTTCCAGCGTGTCGGTACCGTGGGTGACCACGATGCCGTCGACGTCGGAATGCTTCGCGAGCGCCGAGACGCGCCGTGCGAGCGTGAGCAGATGCTCGTTGGTGAAGCTCTCCGAGGCGATCTGGAACACCTGCTCGCCACGCACCTGGGCCAGCAGGCCCAGCTCGGGCAGGCCGGCGATGAGTTTGTCCACCGCCACCTTGGCGGCCGTGTAGCTGGCGCTGTTGACGGCGCTGGCCCCAGCGCCCGCGATGGTGCCGCCGGTGGCGAGGATGACCACCCGAGGCTTGGACACAGCGGCTGTGGCCGGTGCGGCGGCGGGCGCGGTCTGCGCCGGCGCGAAACCGGCCTGGGTGGCAAGAACGGCCGCCATGAACAACCGGCGGAGATGACGTGCGATCGGCATGAAGTGCTTTCTGAAGTGTTTTCTTCCGATGGATGGAAGGCAGACAGGGGCACCGCGACACACGTGCGCGGCACCGGCCGCGGCAGGAAGCGCCGCAGCCGGCGGATTGTTATGGCGGATGGGCCGTGTTGCACGCAACGGAGCGAAGCGCGGCGGCAGGCGATCCGGGCGCGCCGGCGGTGCATCGGCGCCGTGGGCGCCGCGCCTTGTCGTATTCAGCCGCGCGCCGGCTGGCCGTCCAGCAACTGCCGTACGGCCCGGTGCAGATCGTTCGCCCAGGCGCGCCGATCGCGTCCCGCAGCCTGCTGCAGGTCGCCGAAGCGCACCACGGCCACGATGCGCGGCGCCGTGAGCGTGCGCCAGAGCGAGCCGACCAGGGTGTCGTCGTTGATATAACTCGGCGCGAAGCTCTGCGCGCCCGTGGCCGCATCGACGAATTTCAGCGCCACCGGCTGCGCCGGCGCATGGACCGAGAGGGCCGACTGGATCAGGTTGGCGTGGAACGGCAGCACGTCGGTGCCGTCGCTGGTCGTGCCCTCGGGGAACACGGCCACGATGTCGCCCTCACGCAGGCCTTCGGCCATGCGGTGCACCACGCGCAAGGCATCGCGCCGCGATGTGCGCTCGATGTAGAGCGTGCCCGCGCCGGAGGCCAGGCGGCCGATCAGCGGCCAGCGCGCGATGTCGGACTTGGCGACGAACCGGCAGTGGCGCGCCGCATGCATCACGAGGATGTCGAGCCACGAGATGTGGTTGGCCACCAGCAGCACCGGCCCCTGCACCGGCGGCGTGCCCTCCACGCGCAGGGTGATGCCCATGATGTTCAGCATGCGCGTGGCCCAGGCCTGAACGCGCAGCCAGCGTGCATCGACCGACAGCCGCGGAAACACCACGACGATGGTGAACAGCCCCGCCAGCGCATGCACCACGGCATGCGCCAGACGGCCCATGGCACGAACGGCACGCAACAGCTTCATGGGCGGCACTGCCGGCGCTATGCCGCTCAGTCGGACTCGAACGCAACCTGGCCGCCCACCAGCGTCCAGCGCACGCGGCCGGGCAACTCGTAGCCTTCAAAGGGCGTGTGGCGGCCCTGGCTGCGCAGTGCAGATGGCGTTACCGTCCATTCGGCGGAAGGATCGAAGATGCACAGGTCGGCCACGCCGCCTTCGGCCAGGCGGCCCACGCTGGCCTGCAACGTGCCCAGCGCCGGCGCCAGCACACGCGCGGGTTCGCAAGTGAGCACCGCCAGCGCGCGCGTGAGGCCCACGCCGCTTTCCTGGCCCCACTTGAGCGCCAGGCTCAACATGAGTTCGAGGCCGGTGGCGCCGGGCTCGGCCTCGGCAAAGGGCAGTGTCTTGGCGTCTTCGTCGACCGGCGTGTGGTCGGACACCAGCGCGTCGATGGTGCCGTCGGCCAGCGCCTCGCGCAGCGCGTCGCGGTCGCGCTGCTGGCGCAGCACGGGCGTGAGGCGCGCGCGGCTGTCGAAGTAGCCGATGTCGTGGTCGGTGAGGTGCAGCGAGTTGATGCTGACGTCGCAGGTCACGGGCAGGCCCGCATCGCGCGCCTGGCGCACCAGCGCGATGCCGGCCGCGCTGGACAGGCGGCACAGGTGCACGCGCGCGCCCGTGGCCCGCACCAGCTCGAAGATGGTGTGCAGCGCGATGGTCTCGGCGACCACGGGCACGCCAGCCAGGCCCATGCGGGTGGCCAGCGGACCGCTGGCAGCGACGCCACGGCCCAGGTGCAGGTCTTGCGGGCGCAGCCACACGGTGTAGCCGAAGGTGGCGGCGTACTGCAGCGCACGCTGCAGGATCTGCGTGTTGGCCAGCGGCACCTCGGCCTGGCCGAAGCCGATGCAGCCCGATTCGGTGAGTTCGGCCATCTCGGTCAGCACCTCGCCCGCCAGACTGCGCGTGAGCGCGCCCAGCGGGAACACGCGCGACTGGTGCAGCTTCTCGGCGCGGAACTTGAGCATCTCCACCAGCCCCGGCTCGTCGAGCACGGGGTCGGTGTCGGGTGGGCAGACCAGGCTGGTCACGCCGCCGGCCACCGCCGCGCCCATCTCGCTCTCCAGCATGCCTTCGTGCTCGTGGCCCGGCTCGCGCAGGCGCGCCGACAGGTCCACCAGGCCGGGCGCGACCACGAGGCCGTTGGCATCGAGGGTGCGGTTGGGCGAGAACCCGGCCGGCTCGCTGCCGATGCCGACGATGCGGCCCGCCGCGATGGCCACGCTGGCGATGTCGTCACGGCCCGTGGCGGGGTCGATCACGCGACCGTTCTTGATCAAAATCTTCATGCCTGGTTCCCCGCGACGATGCCCATGACGGCCATGCGGACCGCGATGCCGAACGTGACCTGCGGCAGGATCACGGCCTGCCGGCCGTCGACCACGGACGAGTCGATCTCGACCCCCCGGTTGATCGGGCCCGGATGCATGACGATGGCGTCGGGCCTGGCCAGCGAGAGCTTCTCCGGCGTGAGGCCGAAGCTCTTGAAGTATTCCTGGCTGGAAGGCAGCAGCGCACCGCTCATGCGTTCGTTCTGCAGCCGCAGCATGATGACCACGTCGCAATCCTTGATGCCTTCTTCCAGCGTGTGGCACACGCGCACGCCCATCTGCGCCATGTCGGCGGGCACCAGCGTGCGCGGGCCGACCACGCGCACTTCGGCACAGCCCAGCGTGGTCAGCGCGTGGATGTCGCTGCGCGCCACGCGCGAATGCAGCACGTCGCCCACGATGGCCACGGTGAGGTTGCTGAAATCCTTCTTGTAGTGGCGGATGGTGTACATGTCGAGCAGCCCCTGCGTGGGGTGCGCATGCCGGCCGTCGCCCGCGTTGATCACGTGCACGTGCGGCGCCACGTGCTGCGCGATCAGGTAGGGCGCGCCGCTTTCGCTGTGACGCACCACGAACAGGTCGGCCGCCATGGCCGAGAGGTTGGCGATGGTGTCGAGCAGCGATTCACCCTTGCTGGCCGACGAACGCGCGATGTCCAGCGTGTAGACGTCGGCCGACAGGCGCGTGGCCGCGATGTCGAAGGTGGTGCGGGTGCGCGTGCTGTTCTCGAAGAACAGGTTGAACACGCTCTTGCCGCGCAGCAGCGGCACCTTCTTGACTTCGCGGTCGCTCACCGAGACGAACTGCGCCGCGGTGTCCAGGATGTGCGTGAGGATGTCGCGCGGCAGGCCTTCGGTGGAGAGCAGGTGGATCAGCTCGCCGTTGGCGTTGAGTTGGGGGTTGCGTCGGGCCAGCATGTCGTTCACACCCATTTCTCGACGTCGAAGCTGAAGCGGCCGGCGTCGTCGCGTGCCAGCGCCAGCAGCTGGCTGGCGGGCAGCGCCACGCGCGCGGCGGCGAAGTCGGCATCCACCGGCAGCTCGCGGCCACCGCGGTCCACCAGCACGGCCAGGCGCACACTGGCCGGGCGGCCATAGTCGAAGATTTCGTTGAGCGCGGCGCGGATGGTGCGGCCCGTGTAGAGCACGTCGTCCAGCAGCACGATGCGGCTGCCTCCCACCTCGAACGGCAGGCGCGTTTGTCCACCCGAGGACAGGCCGCGCTGCGCGAAGTCGTCGCGGTGCATCGCCGACGAGATGGTGCCGGGCTCGCCGGGCAGGCCCAGGTCGCGGTGCAGGCGCTCGGCCAGCCAGGCGCCGCCCGAGGTGATGCCGGCCAGGCGCGTGGCTTCGCCTTCCAGCAGGTTGCGCACGCCACGCAGCAGCTGCTGATACAGCGCTTCGGCGTCAAGTGACAAGGTACTCATGGAAGATTCCTCAGGAACTGTTCGAGGATGACGCAGGCCGAGGCCGCGTCGATGTCGCGCGGCGCGCCTGCGGCGGCCTCGGTGGTGCTGTAGCGCTCGTCCACCTCGTACACGGGCAGGCTGAAACGGCCGCGCAGCTGGCGCGCGAACTTCTGGGCGCGTTGCGTGTTCTCGTGGGGGGCGCCGTCCGGGTGGCGCGGCACGCCCACCACCAGCGCGTCCGGCTGCCATTCGCGGATGCGCTCGCCGATGGGCGCGAAGCGTGCGTCGCCTTCGGCCCGCACGCTGCCCTGGGGCGTGGCGCTGCGCAGCATGCGCGTGCCCACGGCCACCCCGGTACGCTTCAGGCCGAAATCGAAAGCAAGAAACGTCTGGAAATGGGCGGGAACATCGTCGGGCACGGCCGCGAGGTTCATGCGTGCCCCGCCTCGGGCGAGAGCGTCCACGACTGCAGGCCCAGCAGCGCCAGCGCGCGGTCGTAGCGCTCGCCGATGGGCGTGTCGAAGATGACGGCGGGGTCGGCGCCGACCGTGAGCCAGCTGTTCTCGGCGATTTCGGATTCGAGCTGCCCTTCGCCCCAGGCCGAGTAGCCCAGTGAGACCAGCACCTTGCGCGGACCGTTGCCGGTGGACAGCGCCTCCAGCACGTCCTTGGAGGTCGTCATCTCCAGGCCGCCCGCGATGCTCATGGTGGACGCGTAGGCCGATTCGCCCTCGCTGTCGGGCTCGCTGCCGTCCACGGCCAGCATGGGCTCGTGCAGCACGAAGCCGCGCTCGGTCTGCACCGGGCCACCCTGGAAAACGGGGGTTTCGGTCAGGTCGGCGCGGCCCAGCGGCAACTCGACCTTCTCGAACAGGGCACTCAGGTTGATGTCGCTGGGCTTGTTGATCACCAGGCCCAATGCGCCCCGCTCGCTGTGCTCGCACAGGTAGACCACGCTGCGCGCGAAGGATTCGTCCTGCAGTCCCGGCATCGCGATCAGGAAGTGATGCGTGAGGTTGATGGAGGATGCAGAATCGGCGGCCATGAAGCGATTTTAACGGTCGATGGACAAACCCTATCCCCGCGGCATGGTGTGGTTCCGGCGCGACCTGCGCGCCGACGATCACGCCGCCCTCTATCACGCCTTGCGCTCGTGCCGCGAGGTGCTGTGCGTGTTCGTGCTCGACCGCGACCTGCTCGATCCGCTGCCGCGGGCCGACCGGCGGGTGGAGTTCATCCGCGAGTCGCTGGTGCAACTCGACGCCGGCCTGCGCGCGCTGGCGGGGCGGGCGGGCTGTGGCCTGATCGTGCGCCACGGCCATGCGGCCGACGAAATCCCGGTGCTGGCGCGCGAGCTGGAAGCACAGGCCGTCTTCGCCAATCACGACTACGAGCCCGCCGCGATGGCCCGAGACGCGCGCGTGCGCGGCGGCCTGGCCGACGCCGGCGTGGCCTTCCACACTTACAAGGATCAGGTGATCTTCGAGCGCGAAGAACTGCTCACCCAGACCGGCAAACCCTACGCCGTCTTCACGCCCTACAAGAAGGCGTGGCTGAAGAAGGTGGAGGATTTCTTCCTGAGGGCCTACCCGGTGGAGAAGTACGCCCAGGGCCTGGCCACGCGTCCGGGCGACTTCCAGCACGACGTGCCCACGCTGAAGGCGATCGGTTTCGAGCCTACCAATCTGGCCGAGCTGAAGATCGAGCCCGGCATGGAGGGTGCGCGCTCGCTGCTCGCCGACTTCCTCGAACGCATCGACCGCTACGGCGATGCGCGCGACTTTCCCGCCATCAAGGGGCCCAGCTACCTGAGCGTGCACCTGCGCTTCGGCACGGTGTCGATCCGGCGTCTGGCGGCGCTGGCCCATGCGGCCGCGCAGGCCGGCAGCGCGGGCGCGGCCGTGTGGCTGTCCGAGCTGATCTGGCGCGATTTCTACATGCAGATCCTGGCCAACTTCCCGCACGTGGCCACACCCGATGCGCAGGGCCGCCGGCCAAGCTTCAACCGCGATTACGACGCCATCCGCTGGCACCATGGCAAGCACGCCGACGAGATGTTCGCCGCCTGGTGCGAGGGCCGCACCGGCTACCCGCTGGTGGATGCCGCGATGGCGCAGATCAACCAGAGCGGCTGGATGCACAACCGCCTGCGCATGGTGGTGGCCAGCTTCCTGTGCAAGGACCTCGGGCTGGACTGGCGGCGCGGCGAGGCGTACTTCGCGCGCCACCTGATCGATTTCGATCTGGCCGCCAACAATGGCGGCTGGCAATGGGCCGCCTCCACCGGTTGCGATGCCCAGCC
>JAGOCV010000162.1 GCA_017998575.1 Burkholderiaceae bacterium | reverse complement strand
ACCCAGGGCGGCGTGGTGCTGGAGAACTGCCACCCCTTCGTGCGCGAGCTGTGGGGCCGCTACTGGGTGTTCGCGCACAACGGCGACCTCAAAGATTTCTGGCCCCAGTTGCACGGCGCCTTCCGTCCGGTCGGCACCACCGACAGCGAGCGCGCCTTCTGCTGGATCATGCAAGAGCTGGCCAAGTCGCATGCCGGCACGCCCAGCGTGGCCGAGATGACGCTCACGCTGCGCGAGCTGGCCGCGCGCATCGCCGCGCACGGCACCTTCAACTTCCTGCTCTCCAGCGGCGAGGCGCTCTGGGCCCATGCATCGACACACCTCTGGTACATCGAGCGGCGCCATCCGTTCGCGCACGCCAGTCTGGCCGACGAAGACCTGTCGGTGGATTTCGCCGCACACACCACGCCGACGGACCGGGTGGCCGTGGTGGTGACGGCGCCGCTCACGTCGAACGAAGTGTGGACGCCGTTCGCGTCAGGCGAGCTGAAGGTTTTCGTGGACGGCGTGGCCGTCGGTTGATGGCCGCACTCAGGCCGCCGACGCCACCGCTGCCTCCAGCGCGTCGATGAACATGGCCGGTACGTCGAAGCCGGCCTGCTGCGTGATTTCCTGGAAGCAGGTCGGGCTGGTCACATTGATCTCGGTCAGGCAGGTGCCGATCACGTCCAGTCCCACCAGCAGCAGGCCGCGCGCGGCCAGAACCGGGCCGATGGCGTTGGCAATCGCGCGGTCGCTCTCCGACAGCGGCAGGGCCACGCCCTTGCCGCCGGCCGCCAGGTTGCCGCGCACCTCGGTGCCCTGCGGGATGCGCGCGAGGCTGTAAGGCACGGGCTTGCCGCCGATCACGAGGATGCGCTTGTCGCCCTGCGTGATCTCGGGCACGAAGCGCTGGACCATGATGGTCTCGGCGCCGTCCTTGTTGAGCGTCTCGATGATGGAGCCGAGGTTGAGCGCATCTTCCTTCACGCGGAAGATGCCCATGCCGCCCATGCCGTCCAGCGGCTTGAGGATGATGTCTTTGTGCTCGGCATGGAAGCGCCGCACCTCGGCCGCGTCGCGCGTCACCAGCGTGGGGCTCACGAACTGCGGGAACTCCATGATCGCGAGCTTCTCGGGGTGGTCGCGCAGCGTGCGGGGCTTGTTGAAGACGCGCGCGCCCTCGCGCTCGGCCTGCTCCAGCAGGTGCGTGGCGTAGAAGTACTCGCTGTCGAACGGCGGATCCTTGCGCATCAGCACGGCGTCGAAGTCGCGCAGCAGCAGCGTGGGGCGGCCCGTCTCGCGGAACCAGGCGCCGTCCTCATCGCCGGTGAGTTCGATGCGACGCACCATGGCCTGCACCTGAGCGCCCGAGCGCCACGAGATGTCCTGCGGCAGGCAGGCTGCAACCGTGTGGCCGCGGCGCACGGCCTCGCGCATCATCGAGAAGGTGGTGTCCTTGTAGGTCTTGAAGGCCTCGAGGGGATCGGCGACGAAGAGAATGTCCATGAATGCGCTCGGCTCAGCGGTGAGTGGTTCGCCCGTACTGTCCCACAACGAGCGCGATCGCGCCCGCGACCACGCCCCAAAACGCCGACCCGATCCCGGCTATTGACACGCCGCTGAGCGTGACGAGGAAAGTGATGATCGCCGCCTCGCGGTGCTTTTCGTCGCCCAGAGCCGTGGCCAGGCCGCCCGCGATCGTGCCCAGCAGCGCCAGGCCGGCGATCGCCGCCACCAGCTCGCCGGGGAAGGCCGTGATGAATCCGGCCACCGTGGCGCCGAACACGCCGATCAGCACGTAGAGCACGCCGCAGCAGACCGCCGCGGTGTAGCGCCGGGCCGGGTCTTCATGCGCCTCGCGGCCCATGCAGATGGCCGCCGTGATGGCCGACAGGTTGAGCGCGAACGCGCCGAACGGCGCCAGCACCAGCGTGGCCAGGCCGGTCATGCTCAGCAGGCCCGACACCGGCATCTGGTAGCCCGAGGCGCGGATGGCCGCCACGCCCGGCAGGTTCTGCGAAGCCATGGTGACGATGAACAGCGGCAGCGCCAGGCTGATGGCGGCGGACCAGGTGAAAACGGGGGATGTGAACACCGGGACGGCGAAACCCAGATGCACGCCCGTCCACGCCAGCTGACCCCGCGCAGCCGTATAGGCGATGGCCACGGCCAGGGTGAGCGGAATCGCATAGCGCGGCGCGAGGCGGCGGCTTGCCAGGTAGGTGCCCAGCATCAGCAGTACCAGCGGCAGTGCGGTCTGCGCCGCCGTAAAGGCTGCAAGGCCGAACCGCGCGAGCACGCCGGCCAGCAAGGCTGCCGCGATCGCCATGGGAATGCGGTTCATCACGCGTTCGAACCAGCCGGTCACGCCGAACAGCGTGATCAGCCCGGCGCTGATCATGAAGGCCGCCACCGCCTCACCCATCGAATGGCCGGCGCCGGCCACGGCCAGCACGGCCGCGCCCGGCGTGCTCCAGGCCACCATCACGGGCTTGCGCAGCACCAGCGAAGGCACGGCGGTGCACAGGCCCATGCCCAGGCCCAGCGCCCACATCCACGAGCTGATGATCTCGGGCGTGGCGCCGAACGAGCGCGCGGCCTGGAACACGATGGCGAACGAGCTGGTGAAGCCCACCAGCACGGCGACGAAGCCGGCGGCTGCGGCCGACAGGCTCAGGTCGCGGAAGAATCGCATGACCGGCTCGCGGCGCTTCAGGCCAGCAGCACGAGAGCGAGGCCGATGGCGGCCGGGATCGCCTGAATGAACAGGATTTTGCGGCTGGCCGTGGCCGCGCCGTAGAGGCCCGCCACCAGCACACACAGCAGGAAGAACACCTGGAACGCGAAACTGGCCGGGCCAGGCACCAGGCCGTAGAACAGACCGGCGGCCAGGAAGCCGTTGTAGAGGCCCTGATTGGCCGCCATCACCTTGGTGGCGCTGGCGGATTCGGGCGTCAGGTTGAAGGCTTTCATGCCCTTGGGCTTGTCCCACAGGAACATCTCGAGCACGAGGATGTACACGTGCAGCAGGGCGATGAGCGCGACGACGATCTGGGCGGCGATGAACATTGGAGCGGGCCTTTCAACGGCGCGGCGGCGCCACGCGCAGGCGGCATCGTACTGCGGCGCGGCCACCATAATCGGTCGATGCAGATTCCTCTGGAACCCGGCCGCTTCGACGCCGTCATCCTCGATCTCGACGGCACGATGGTCGACACCATGGGCGATTTCGACGCCGCCATCGGCGCCATGCTGGCGCAACTGGCCCTGCCGCCCCTGCCGCGCGAATCGCTGGCGCACTTCGTCGGCAACGGCTCGGAGCACCTGGTGCGCAGCGCGCTCGGCCACGTGGTCGACGCTTGCCGGGCGACGGCGCTATACGCCGAAGCCTACGAGGCTTACCAGGCGCACTACGGCCATATCAACGGGCAGCACTCGGCGCTCTACCCTGGCGTGGCCGACGGGCTGACCGGCCTGCGCTCGCGCGGTCTGCCGCTGGCTTGCCTGACCAACAAGCCCGTGGCCTATGCGCGTGCATTGCTGGCGGCCAAGGGCATCGAGGCGGTGTTCTCGCACGTGTTCGGCGGCGATTCGTTCGAGCGCAAGAAGCCCGATCCGCTGCCGGTGCTGCGTACCTGCGAGGCGCTGGGCTCGGCGCCAGCCCGCACGTTGGTGGTGGGCGATTCGAGCAACGACGCGCGTGCAGCGCGGGGCGCGGGGTGCCGGGTCGTACTCGTGACCTATGGCTACAACCACGGCGAGCCGGTGCGTGGCGTGGATGCCGACGCCTGGATCGATTCGCTGGCCGAACTTGTCGCGAGCTGAGGCGCGCGCAACGCTCAGGCGGGCTTGCCCAGCAGCAGTTCCTTCAGTCGCCAGTCGGCCGGCTGCGGCCCCAGCCAGATGCGCAGCAGGGCATTGAAGAACTCGGGCTCGCGGAAAGGCTCGCCCTGCACGCGGCCGCGCACGGTCACCACCGCGCCTGTGCCCGGTATCCAGTCGACGCTGAAGGTGTCGCCCGCGTTCAGGCGTTTCTGCTGCGCGAACATCTCGCCCATGCGCAGCAGCCCGGGGATCAGCCGCGAAAGCTCCTGGCGCGGCGTGTTGTCTTCCACGCCGCGCGTGAACAGGCGACCGAGTTCGTTGGCATCGATGTCGCGCAGCATGGTGACGACGATGCGCTTGGGACCAGGTTGCGCGGCTATCTCGTCGACCGTGCCGGCCGCCTTGGGCACGTACAACGCCATCGCGTACACCTTGAACACAGCCTTGTAGCGCGTACCCGCACCGTTGAGCGCGAGCGGCGTGCCCTGCACGGTGGCCGTCGGCTCGAACTTCACGCCGTCCACCACCACGGGAGCGGCCGGGGCCTGTGCCTGGACGGGTGACATGGACAGCAGCGCAACGGCGAGCGTGGCACAGGCATGGCGGAGCAGGGCGGCGGGCGGCATGGGTGGGTGTCCTCGATGAGGGGCGGGATGGGTGGCGCGCGATTCTCACGGTGCCTCACGCTCGTGCCCATCGGGGTTTCCCGCCCGTCGCGGCCATTTGCTACACTGCCCGCCATGTTCGTTCACCGCACTGTCATCACAGGTCGCAGCGACCGGGGAGCCTGGCCCTGGCGCAAGCCTGAGTTCGTGCGCATCTGAACGCACGGCCGCCGGCGCCTGCCGGCCTGCCCGTGCACCCCCGGCCCGCCCCCGCGCGCGGCCATCGATGGAATGAACTGGCCGCCCCTCGCGGCCCGGGCTCCGGAGGGCCCGCCCCGTGATCACCGAACTGGAATTCAAGAGCCTGCGCGACGCCGGCTACAACCGCATACCCCTCATCGCCGAGGCCTTCGCCGACCTCGAAACCCCGCTCTCGCTCTACCTCAAGCTCGCCCATTCGCAGGACGGCGGACGCCACAGCTTCCTGCTCGAATCCGTGGTGGGCGGCGAGCGCTTCGGCCGCTACAGCTTCATCGGACTGCCGGCGCGCACGCTGTTGCGCGCCAGCGGCTTCGGCGATGCGGCCCGCACCGAGGTCGTCCGCGACGGCCAGGTGATCGAGACCGCGCAGGGCAACCCGCTCGATTTCATCGCCCAATACCAGAAGCGCTTCAAGGTGGCGCTGCGGCCCGGCCTGCCGCGCTTTTGCGGCGGGCTGGCCGGCTACTTCGGCTACGACGCCGTGCGCTACATCGAGAAGAAGCTCGAAGCCACGTGCCCTCCGGACACGCTGGGCTGCCCCGACATCCTGCTGCTGCAGTGCGAAGAGCTGGCTGTCATCGACAACCTCTCGGGCAAGCTCTACCTCATCGTCTATGCCGACCCGGCGCAGCCCGAAGCGTTCTCCAATGCCAAGAAGCGCCTGCGCGACCTCAAGGACAAGCTCAAGTACTCCGTGAGCGCGCCGCAACTCAAGGCCAGCCAGGCCTATCCGGCCGAGCGCGATTTCGCCAAGGCCGACTACATCGCGGCCGTCGAGCGCGCCAAGGAACTGATCGCCGCCGGCGACTTCATGCAGGTGCAGGTGGGCCAGCGCATCCGCAAGCGCTACACCGAGAGCCCGCTGTCGCTCTACCGCGCGCTGCGTTCGCTCAATCCGTCGCCCTACATGTACTACTACCACTTCGGCGACTTCCATGTGGTGGGCGCGTCGCCCGAGATCCTGGTGCGGCAGGAGCAGGTGCCCGAAGGCCAGAAGATCACCATCCGCCCGCTCGCGGGCACGCGTCCGCGCCAGGCCACGCCCGAGGCCGACAAGGCCGCCGAGCTGGAATTGGTGAGCGATCCGAAGGAGCGCGCCGAGCACGTGATGCTGATCGACCTCGCGCGCAACGACATCGGCCGCATCGCCAAGACCGGCTCCGTCAAGGTAACCGAGGCTTTCGCGGTGGAGCGCTACAGCCACGTGATGCACATCGTGAGCAACGTCGAGGGCATCCTGCAAGACGGCATGACCAGCCTCGACGTGCTGCGCGCCACCTTTCCGGCTGGCACGCTCACCGGCGCGCCCAAGGTGCATGCCATGGAACTCATCGATCAGCTCGAACCCACCAAGCGCGGCCTCTACGGCGGCGCCTGCGGTTATCTGAGCTTCGCCGGCGACATGGACGTGGCCATCGCCATCCGCACCGGCGTCATCAAGGACCAGACGCTCTACGTGCAGGCCGCGGCCGGCGTGGTGGCCGATTCGGTGCCCGAGCTGGAATGGAAGGAAACCGAAGCCAAGGCGCGTGCGCTGCTGCGGGCGTCGGAACTTGTCGAAGAAGGGCTGGAGTGAGCGATGACCAAGCTTTTGATGATCGACAACTACGACAGCTTCACCTACAACATCGTCCAGTACTTCGGTGAGCTGGGCGTGGAGGTGGAGGTGCACCGCAACGACGAGATCACCGTGGCGGGCGTGGCCGAGCGCCGGCCCGACCTGCTGGTGATCTCGCCCGGCCCGTGCTCGCCGGCCGAGGCCGGCATCTCGGTCGAGGCCATCCGCCATTTCGCGGGCAAGCTGCCGGTGCTGGGCGTATGCCTGGGCCACCAGAGCATCGGCGCGGCCTTCGGCGGCACCATCGTGCGTGCGCAGCAGCTGATGCACGGCAAGACCAGCGTGATCACCACCACGCAGGAAGGCGTGTTCGCCGATCTGCCCGCGCAGTTCACGGTCAACCGCTACCACTCGCTGGCGATCGAGCGCGAAAGCTGCCCGGCCGAGCTGGTGGTGACCGCGCGCACCGACGACGGCGAGATCATGGGCGTGCGCCACCGCGAGCTGCCCGTGCAGGGCGTGCAGTTCCACCCCGAGTCCATCCTCACCGAACACGGCCACGCGATGCTGCGCAACTTCCTGGAACAGCGCTGATGCCCGACGCGCAACACCTGCTGGTGTTCATCGTCGCCGGCTGGATCCTCAACGTCACGCCCGGCCCCGACGTGCTGTGCATCGTCACGCATGCGTTGCGGGACGGCGCGCGCCGGGGCGTGGCGGCGGCGCTGGGCGTGATATCGGGGTGCTTCGTGCACATCTTCGCGGCCACGCTGGGCGTGAGCGCGCTGATCGCCGCGTCGTCCACGGCCTTCACCGTTCTCAAGTGGGTGGGCGCGGCCTATCTGGCCTGGACCGGCATCCGCATGCTGATGGCCCGGCCGCAGCCGCTGGATGCGGCTGCACCGGCCGATGCGGCAGGCACCGCCGGCAGCTGGCGCACGGCCTTCGCGCGCGGCTTCCTCACCAACGCGCTCAACCCCAAGGTGGCGCTGTTCTTCCTGGCCTTCCTGCCGCAGTTCATCGCGCCAGGTGCCGAGCATCCGCTGCTGGCGTTCTTCCTGCTGGGCCTGCTGTTCACGGCGAACTCGCTGCCCGTTTGCCTGGGCTGGGCGTTGGGCGCGTCGTGGCTGGTGCGGCGCGCGGGCGGCCATCGCATCGGCGTCGTGCCCGGCATGCACTGGATCGAGCGCGCCGCCGGTCTGCTGTTCATCGGCTTCGCCGCGCGGCTGGCGCTGGCCGACAATCCCGCCGTGGCCGTGCCACGCCGATTCCCGTAACGAGGAGACTGCATGCCCATCACGCCGCAGGAAGCCCTGCAACGCACCATCGAGCACCGCGAGATCTTCCACGACGAGATGCTCGACATCGTCCGCCGCATCATGAGCGGCGAGCTCTCGCCCGTGATGACCGCCGCCCTCATCACCGGCCTGCGCGTCAAGAAGGAAACCATCGGCGAGATCACCGCCGCCGCGCAGGTGATGCGCGAGTTCTCCACCCGCGTGCAGGTGGCCGACGCGGCGCACCTGGTCGACATCGTCGGCACGGGCGGTGACGGATCGCACACCTTCAACATCTCCACCTGCGCGATGTTCGTGGCCGCCGCCGCGGGCGCGCGCACCGCCAAGCACGGCGGCCGCAGCGTGTCGAGCAAGTCCGGCAGCGCCGACGTGCTGGAAGCGCTGGGCGCCAACATCAACCTCGGCCCCGAGGCGATCGCGCGCTGCATCGACGAGGTGGGCCTGGGCTTCATGTTCGCGCCCAACCACCATCCGGCGATGAAGAACGTCGCGCCCATCCGCAAGGAACTGGGTGTGCGCACCATCTTCAACATCCTGGGTCCGCTGACCAATCCGGCCAGCGCGCCCAACACGCTGATGGGCGTGTTCCACGCCGACCTGGTGGGCATCCAGGTGCGTGCGCTGCAGCGCCTGGGTGCTCAGCATGCGCTCGTGGTCTATGGCCGCGACGGCATGGATGAGATCAGCCTGGGTGCTTCCACGCTCGTGGGCGAGCTCAAGGACGGCGAGATCACCGAATACGAAATCCATCCCGAGGACTTCGGCCTGCCCATGGCCAGCAGCCGCGCGCTCAAGGTCGAGACGGCCGAGCAGTCGGCGGGCATCCTGCGCGGCGTGCTGAACGACGAGGCCGGGCCGGCGCGCGACATCGTGCTGCTCAATGCCGGCGCGGCGCTCTACGCGGCCAACGTCGCGCCGTCCATCGCCGACGGCATCGCACGTGCGCGCACGGCACTGTCCAGTGGCGCGGCGCGCGAGCGGCTGTCGCGCTTCGTCGCCATCACCCAATCGCTCGAGGGCTGAACGCCATGTCGGACATCCTGAACCAGATCGTCGCGGTCAAGCATGAAGAAATCGCCGCCGCGAAAAAGCGCGTGTCGCTGGAGGCCATGCGTGCCGATGCCGAGAGCCGCGTGCTCACGCGCGACTTCGAGGGCGCGTTGCGCGCGAAGATCGCGGCCGGCCGCGCTGCCGTGATCGCCGAGGTCAAGAAGGCCAGCCCTTCGAAGGGCGTGCTGCGCGCCGACTTCGAGCCGGCCGACATCGCCCAGAGCTACGCCGGGCACGGCGCGGCCTGCCTGTCGG
>JAGOCV010000002.1 GCA_017998575.1 Burkholderiaceae bacterium | reverse complement strand
ACTCTGGATCGCCTGCACCAACCCCGCGCAGTCCA
Source organism: Burkholderiaceae bacterium (assembly GCA_017998575.1). The sequence goes on along the minus strand of JAGOCV010000002.1, from coordinate 38,442 downwards.
TCCCCGATCAGGCCCTTGTGCGCCGCGCGCTGCAGCGCTGCGAGTTCGTGGTGGTGCAGGAAGCCTTCGCCACCGCCGCCACCTGCGACTTCGCCGACCTGTTGCTGCCGGCCGCCAGCTGGGGCGAGAAGGAAGGCACGGTCACCAACAGCGAACGCCGAATCAGCCGTGTGCGCGCTGCGGTGCCGGCGGCAGGTGAAGCGCGGCAGGACTGGTCCATCGCCACAGACTTCGCACGCCGCCTGGCTGCGCGTCTGGACCGCGCGGTGCCACGTTTCGACTACGCCACCCCCGAAGCGGTGTGGAACGAGCACCGCGAAAGCACGCGCGGGCGCGATCTCGACATCACCGGCCTTTCATGGGCGATGCTCGATGCGCAGGGCCCGCAGCAGTGGCCACTGCCCGAAGGCGCGCCGGCGGGCCGGGCACGCCTCTACGAAGATGGTGTATTCCCCACGACCGACGGCCGTGCGCGCTTCGTCGCCGCGCCCTACAAGCCCGTGGTGGAACCGCGCGACGCGCGCTACCCCTTCGCCCTGACCACCGGCCGACTGCGCGACCAGTGGCACGGCATGACGCGCACCGGCACGCTGGGCCGGCTGTTCGCCCACGTTCCCGAGCCGGTGGTGCAACTGCATCCGCAGGACATGGCGCGACGCCTGCTGGCCGAAGGCGCGCTGGTGCACGTGACCAGCCGGCGCGGCACCATCGTGTTGCCGGTGCAGGGCTCGGACACCGTCGCGCCCGGTCAGGCCTTCGTCGCCATGCACTGGGGCAGCGAGTTCCTCGGCGGGCGCACCATCGCCGGCGATCTCGTCGCGGGTGTGAATGCACTCACCCAGCCCGCGTACTGCCCCGATTCGAAACAGCCCGAGCTCAAGCACGCGGCGGTGAAGATCCTCAAGGCCGAACTGCCCTGGGGCGTGTTCGGCATGGCCTGGCTGCCCGAAGCCGAAGTGCAGGCTCGCCGGCAGCAACTGCGTGCGCTGATGGGCGAGTTCGCGTTCGCCACCTGCGTGCCGTTCTCCGACAACCGCCCGCTGGCCGACGGCACGCCGGCACGCCACGGCCTGCTGTTCCGCGCGGCAGCCGCCGACGCCGTGGCGCCCGCCGTGCTGCGCGCGCTCGAAGTCGCGCTGGGCCTGCAGACCGACGACACGCTGCGCTATGCCGATACGCGACGCCACCAGCACCGTGCCGCGCGCATGGTGCGTGGAGACGATGGCGCGGTAACACTCGGCGCGGTGCTGCTGGCGGGTGACACGCAGGCCGAGGGCTGGATCCGCGCCGTGCTGCACGAAGGCCAGCCGGCGCAGACCTACGGCCGCCTGTTGCTGGCACCGGTCAGCAAGGCACCGATCGCGTTGCCCGTGCGGGGCAAGGCCGTGTGCAGTTGCTTCGGGGTGTCGCAATCGGAGATCGAAGGCCACCTCGCGTCGTGCGATGGCAGCGATGCGCAGCGGCTGGCGTCGCTGCAGGGAGCGCTGAAGTGCGGGACGAATTGCGGGTCGTGCGTTCCGGAGTTGAAGCGCCTTGTACGGCAGGTGTCTCCTTTGCGGGAGGCCGCATGACGGTGGGTGGGCGGTGCGAGGTCGCCGGGTACCTCCCTCCGCGAATGTCCCCCGGCTCCGGCTGTGCCGGAGCCTCCTCCTTGATTTCGCTGCGGGAGGCACCCGACACCCTCGCACGGGGCACATGCTGTCGCGCGACGATGAGGCACGACATCTCCCGGATCGCGCCGCTGCGGGATGCCCCGCAGCGAAATCAAGGAGGAGCCGTCCGCAGGACGGCGGGGGACATTCGCGCAGGGGTGTCCCGCAGTGGCGCGATCCCACCCGCCAGCCCCTTCGTCGTCATTCGCCATAGAACCCGAAGTCATGAACCATCAGGGACAATCCCGACACCCATGAGCATCGGCCACTACATCAAGGAAATCGGACGCGGAAAAGACGGCGCGCGCCCGCTCGACCGCGCGCAGGCGGCCGACCTGTTCGGCCAGGTCCTCGACGGCACGGTCACCGACCTGGAGATCGGTGCCTTCTGCCTGGCCATGCGCATCAAGGGCGAGACCACGGCCGAGATGTGCGGCTTCCTCGACGCCGTGCATGCGCGCATCGCCGCCTTTCCCGCCGCGGCGCGCCCGCTGATCGTGCTGCCCAGCTACAACGGCGCGCGCCGCCTGCCGGTGCTCACGCCGCTGCTCGCGCTGCTGCTGGCACGCGAAGGCTGGCCCGTGCTGCTGCACGGCATGCGTACCGAGGCACGCCGCGTGCTGGCCAGCGACGTGTTGCAGGCCCTGGGAACCCCGCCGCTGACCACGCCGCGCGAAGTCGCGGCCGGCGAAGTGGCCCACATCGGAACGGCCGCCTTGCATCCGGGCTTGGCGCGCCTGCTGTCGGTGCGCGAAGTCGTCGGCCTTCGCAATCCGGGCCACAGCGTGGTCAAGCTGCTGGCGCCCACGCCGGGGCCCGCGCTGCTGGTGACGGCCTACACGCATCCCGAATACCTGCCCATGCTGCACGACACGTTCGGCGCGCGCGCCATGAACGTCGTGCTCTCGCGCGGACTCGAAGGCGAGGTGGCGGCCGATCCGCGCCGCACGCCGCGCTACGACGCCTTCGTGGGCGGCACCCACACCGTGCTTCAGGAACAGGCGCCGGGCACCCTGGCCGATGTGCCCGGCCTGCCGGCCGACATCGACGTGGCCGCCACCGCCGGTTACACGCGCCGCGTGCTCGCGGGCGAGCTGCCACTGCCACCCGCGCTTGCACGCCAGGTGGCGCACATCGATGCCGTCGCCCGCCAGGTGCAGGCGGGCCTGGTCGCGATGCCGCCAGTCGTCCCGGCCTGAAAAGCGAGAACAAGAACATGACCCCCACGAACACGTCCGCCCTCCTGCCCGGCCGCTGCACGCTCGTCGGCGCCGGCCCGGGCGATCCCGAACTGCTCACGCTCAAGGCTGTGCGCATCATCCGCGAAGCCACCGTGCTGCTGGTGGACGATCTGGTCAACGACGAGGTTCTGGCGCACGCGCAGCCTGGCGCACGCATCGTCCATGTGGGCAAGCGCGGCGGCTGCAAGAGCACGCCGCAGGCCTTCATCGAGAAACTCATGATCACCGCCGTGCGCGAAGGCGAACGCGTGGTGCGCCTCAAGGGCGGCGATCCGTTCATCTTCGGCCGCGGCGGCGAGGAGATCGAACACCTGCGCGAAGCCGGCATCGAGGTCGAAGTGGTCAACGGCATCACCTCGGGCCTGTCGGCGGTGACCTCGCTGGGCGTGCCGCTCACGCACCGCGAGCACGCGCACGGCGTGGTGTTCGTCACCGGCCATGCCAAGCCCGGCGACGCGGGCTGCGACTGGGCGCAGCTGGCCGCCACGGTGCGCGACGCCAGGCTGACGCTGGTGATCTACATGGGCATGAGCGGCGCCGCCGCCATCCAGCGCGAGCTGCTGCGCGGCCTGCCGGGCCACACGCCGGCCGCCGTGGTGCAGCGCGCCAGCCTGCCCGACGAACGCCACGCGCTCACCACGCTGAGTGAACTGGCCGCCACCATCGAGCTCGACGGCCTGGCCAGTCCGTCGGTGATCGTCGTGGGCGACGTGCTGCGCGGAGTGCAGGCGCTGCAGTCCGGTGGTGCGGCATCCGGCGACACCAGCCGCGCCGCCTGATCCCGCGCCGCGAGGTGCGGCACGCTCCTCGCTACACTGCGGGCCGTCAAAGAACGACAGGACGGGAGCCCGCATGCTGGACAAACTCAACGAACTCTCCGAAAGCCATGGCGAGCTGCGCACCGGGCGCGGCCTGGTCAGCGGCGTCATCGCGCTCACGCTGGGCGTGCTGTGCCTGCTGGGTGTACTGGCCTTCCATTTCCCCGAATACCTCACCACCCCCGAGCTGCGCCGCAGCTACGACGTGAGCCTGATCCGGCAACTGCTGTTCTGGTCGATGGTGGTGGGCGGGGGCCTGAGCCTGGCGAACATCGTGTTCAACCGCTCGCGGTATCTGTCGAGCTTCGCGTTCGCGCTGATCGCGCTGTCGGCGCTGCTGGGCGGGCACAAGGTGGAAGTCGATCCGAACTTCCCCGACCACACGCCCTACATCGGGCTGGACTGGTTCATCCTCGACCTGCTGGGCTCGGCGCTGATCTTCATCTTCATCGAGAAACTATTCGCGCTGCGCAAGGACCAGCCCGTCTTCCGCCCGGAGTGGCAGACCGACCTGCACCACTTCATCGTCAACCACATGATCGTGGGCTTCGTGCTGCTGGCCACCAACCTGATGGTTCACAAGTTCTTCGGCTGGGCCGCGCACGATGGCATCCGGGGCTGGGTGGCGGGGCTCAACTTCTGGGTGGCGCTATTCCTCATCATCCTGGTGGCCGATCTGGTGCAGTACTGGACGCACCGCGCCTACCACGAGGTGCCGCTGCTGTGGCGCCTGCACGCCGTGCACCACAGCGTCAAGAGCATGGACTGGCTGGCCGGCTCGCGCCAGCACATCCTCGAGCTGCTGATCACCCGCACGCTGGTGCTGGCGCCCATCTTCGTGTTCGGCTTTTCCAAGGAAGTGATCGACGCCTACATCGTCATCGTCGGCTTCCAGGCGGTGTTCAACCACGCCAACGTGAGCGTGCGGCTGGGCCCGCTGCGCTACGTCATCGTGACGCCGAACTTCCACCACTGGCATCACGCCCAGGACGAGGAAGCGCTGGACCGCAACTACGCCGCGCACTTCGCCTTCCTGGACTACCTGTTCGGCACCGCAGTCAAGAGTGACAAGGTCTGGCCGAAGCAGTACGGCGTGCTGGGCGACTACGTGCCCAACGGCTTCTTCAAGCAGCTGAAGTTTCCGTTCACCTGGAAGGGCTGACCCCTTCCGTCGCGCGGGCCGCCCGGCCCGCAGCACGTCTGCCAACACTGCCATCAGGGTCCCTTGCGGACCCTGATGTTTTTTCGCGACGCAAAGGCCCTGCGGGGAGGAGGCTGCAGCGCAGCAGCGCTACATGCGACAGATAATGCGAACCATTCCTATTCCAACAGGTACGCATCGATGCCCACCCAGATCACCCCATTCGCGCTGCGCCCCACCGTCCTGGCAGCAGCCATCGCCCTCTATGGCGCGTCCGCCCTGGCCCAGACCGCGCCCACGACGGCCACCACGGCGACCGACACGGGCATCACGCTCAGCACCGTCACGGTGAGCGCCGACGCCTCCGCCGAAGGTCTGCCCAAGCCGTTCGCGGGTGGACAGGTGGCGCGCGGTGCGCGCATCGGCGTGCTGGGCAACCAGGACATGATGGACACGCCGTTCTCCACCACCAGCTTCACGAACGAGCTGATCCAGAACCAGCAGGCTCGCAGCATCGGCGACGTGCTGCTCAACGATTCGTCGGTGCGCTCGACGCGCGGCTTCGGCAACTTTCAGCAGGCCTATTTCATCCGCGGCTTCATCGTTTATTCGGACGACGTGGCCTACAACGGTCTCTATGGCCTCGTGCCGCGCCAGTACATGGCGACCGAGTTCGTCGAGCGCGTCGAATCGTTCCGTGGCGCCAGTGCCTTCCTGAGCGGCGCGGGCGCCGGCAGCGTAGCCGGCAGTGGCATCGGTGGCGTCATCAATGTCGTGCCCAAGCGCGCGCCCAACGAGCCTCTCTCGCAGGTAACGTTCGGCGTGCAGTCAGGTGGCGAAGCCTACGTCGCGGCCGACATCGCCCGACGCTTCGGCGCCGACCAGTCGACGGGTATCCGGCTGAACCTCGCCCATCGCAAAGGCGAAGGCGCTGTCGATCGCGAGAAGACCAATCTGGGCCTGTTCTCGCTGGGTCTGGACTGGCGCAGTCGCAATGTACGCCTGTCGGCCGACATGGGTTACCAGCGCGACAACCTGACCAATATCCGTCCGGCGGTTCGTCCCGGCGCAGATCCGATTCCCGCCGCCCCCGACGCCAGCACGAACTTCGCCCATCCGTTCACCTACTCCAACTCACGTGACATCTTCGGTACCGTGCGTGGCGAGTTCGATCTGAACGAAAACATCACGGCCTGGGCTGCCATCGGCAAGCGCAACAGCGTCGAAGCCAATGCGCTGGCCGGACCGACGCTGCTCGATACGCTGGGCAACGCCAGCGATATCCGTTTCGACAACGCCCGCCGCGATCGCGTCACCACTGGCGAGATCGGGGTGCGCGGCAAGTTCAGAACGGGCTCCGTCTCGCACACCGCCGTCGCTTCTGCTGCCGCACTCGACGTCGCCTCGGCCAACGCCTACGCCTACAACGGTGCCGGCCCGAACGTGAACATCTACAACCCTGTGTTCGGCCCTACGCCAACCCAGGCCGCGCCCGTGGGCTCGCTCAGCCGACCCATGGTCACGGAGCGCAACAAGACACACAGCTTCGCGCTGTCTGACACCCTGGGATTCGTGAACGACACGGTGCTGCTGACGCTAGGTGCTCGCCACCAGACCATCGAGGCGGCCGGGTTCGACTACACGACCGGCGCATCCACCGGCACTCCTTACAACAAGTCGCACACGTCTCCGGTCGCTGGCCTGGTCTACAAGGCCAGCAAGCAGCTGTCGGTGTACGGCAACTACATCGAAGGCCTGGTCAAGGGTGACACCGTCAACTCGAATCCCCCAGGCATCACCGTCATCTTCCCGCCGTACGTGGCCAAGCAGAAGGAAGTCGGCATCAAGTACGACGCCGGCACGCTCGGTGCGAGCGTGGCCTTCTTTTCCACCAGCAAGCCCTCGGCCTATGCGGCCGTCGGCCTGCCCCCTGCCCTGTATGGAGAGCAGCGCAACCAGGGTATCGAGCTCTCCGTGTTCGGCGAACCGATCAAGGGGCTGCGCCTGCTGGGCGGCCTCACAGTGCTCGATGCCAAGCTGAGAAACACCTCGACGCCTGCGAACAACGGCAATACCGCCATCGGTGTTCCCTCGCACCAGCTCAACGTGGGCGCCGACTGGTCCGTGCCCGGTGTCAGCGGCCTGTCCGTCGACGGTCGTGTCATCAACACCGGCAAGCAATATGCCAGCGAGTCCAATACGCAATCCATTCCGTCGTGGACGCGCACGGACATCGGTACACGCTACGTCATGTCCATGGGCAGCGAACGCCTGTTGACCTTGCGCGCCCGCGTTGAGAACCTGTTCGACAGAAGCTACTGGGCATCGTCCGGCGGCTACCCCGGCTTCGGCTACTTGGTGGTCGGCCAGCCGCGCACCCTCGTGCTCAGCGCCAGCATCGACTTCTGACCTGAGACCCCACCCGCGCAACCGCATACCCGCACACCCCGCGCTCCGGCCTGCGGGGTCGTGCCTTTTGACCAACGATTGAACGTCCAGCCCACGCCAGACGAAGGATTTGCCACCCATGCTCAGTTCCCGCGCGATCAAGGTCTGGTCGTGGCTGCACAAGTGGACCAGCCTGGTCTGCACCCTGTTCATGCTGCTGCTGTGCCTGACGGGCCTGCCGCTGATCTTCCACCACGAGATCGGCCACCTGCTGGGCACCGAGGTCGAAGCGCCCGAGCTCGCGCCCGATGCGCCGCGCGCGAGCCTGGACACCGTGATGCAGGTCGCCACCGCACGCTACCCCGGCAAGGGCGGGATGTTCGTCTCGCAGGAGCCCGACGACGATCGCGTCTGGTACGTCACGCTCTCCAACACGCCGACGGACGAGACCGACATGCGCCAGGTGGCCGTCGACGCGCGCACCGGCCAGCCGCTGGCCGAGCCGAAGCTCGAAGGCACCTTCATCCACGTGATGAACTCGCTGCACGTCGACCTGTTCATGGGGCTGGCGGGCAAGCTGTTCCTGGGCTTCATGGGCCTCCTGCTGCTGATCGCCGTGGTGTCGGGCGTCGTGCTGTACTCGCCGTTCATGCGCAAGCTGGCGTTCGGCGAGGTGCGGCGCGAGCGATCGACCCGTGTGAAGTGGCTCGACCTGCACAACCTGCTGGGCATCGTCACGCTGACGTGGCTGTTCGTGGTGGGCGCCACGGGCATGATCAACACGTGGGCCGATCTGGTCATCAAGTACTGGCAGAACGACCAGGTGGCCGAGATGGTGGCGCCCTACAAAGACCGGCCGCCCCTCGCCGGCCAGCTCGGCTCGCTGGAGAAAGCCGTGCAGTCGGCCAGGGCCTTCGCACCCGGCATGAAGATCGGCTTCATCGCCTTCCCGGGCACCAGCTTCGCCACGCCGCACCACTACGGCGTGTTCCTGCGCGGCGACGAGGATCTCACCTCGCGCCTGTTCAAACCCGTGCTGGTCGATGCGATGACCGGCGAGGTGACCGACAGCCGCGCCCTGCCCTGGTACCTGTCGGCGCTGCTGGTGTCGCAGCCGCTGCACTTCGGCGACTACGGCGGGCTGCCGATGCAGATTCTCTGGGCGGTGCTGGACGTCCTGACCATCATCGTGCTGGGCAGCGGGTTGTACCTGTGGTGGGTGCGGCGCTCACCGGCGGCGGTCGCGCGCGACCCCGAACTGGCCGTGCCCTCCGCGCCGGAGGGCACGCGATGAGCGCGCCGTCCGCAAAGAGCCGTTTCTGGTTCACCTGGGGCTGGCCGCTCGCGATGGCGGTGCTGAGTGTCGTCGGTCTGTTGTCGGCGCTGCTGGGCAATGGGGTGTGGGACTGGGTGTCGTGGGTTGCGCTCGGCGTTCCGACACTGGCGTGCTGCTGGCTGGGGTTGCGGCGCAAGCGGCCTGCTTCCTGAGGCAGATCTTTCGGGGCCTTGCGCCCCGATCACGGCGCCAGCGGAGCCTTGCGCCGCTCGTGTCCCCCGCCGGCTGCGCCGGCTCCTCCTTGACCTCGCTCTGCAAGGCACCACTGTCACCGTGATCCGCACGGTCGCGCCCGCTCTTCGCGTCACACCATCGTCGGGAGTGCGGGGTGGCGGTCGCAGCGAGGTCAAGGAGGAGGCCGCAGGCCGGGGGACACGAGCGGAGGCCGCCACCCCGCGATCCCGACCGGCGAGCCACGAACAACGCCCCCGGGGCAAGCACGCAAGGCAAAATCGCGCCTCCCCCACCGATCATCCTCCCCCTTGAACTTCGACGCCGTCATCATCGGTGCCGGCGCCGCCGGCCTTTTCTGCGCGGGCATCGCCGGCCAGCGCGGCCTGAAGGTGCTGCTCATCGACCACAGCCCCAAGGTGGCCGAGAAGATCCGCATCTCGGGCGGCGGCCGCGCCAACTTCACCAACCGCGACCTCGATCCGCGCGCGCCGCACAAGCACTTTCTTTCGGACAACCCACACTTCTGCCGCTCGGCGCTCGCCCGGTACACACCGCAGGACTTCATCGTCCTGGTACAGCGCCACGGCATCGCCTTCCACGAAAAGCACAAGGGCCAGCTCTTCTGCGACCGCTCGGCCAATGACCTGATCGACATGCTGCTGGCCGAATGCGCCGCCGGCGGCGTCGAGCGCTGGCAGCCCTGCGGCGTGCAGGCTGTGCGCGCGGGCAGCAGCCACCGATTCGAGCTCGATACCGACCGTGGCACCGTGCACGCGCACAGCGTGGTGGTGGCCACGGGCGGCCTGTCCATCCCCAAGATCGGGGCCACCGATTTCGGCCAGCGCCTCGCGCGCCAGTTCGGCCTGGACGTCGTGCCGCTGCGCCCGGCCCTCGTGCCGCTCACCTTCGACGGTGCCGGCTGGCAGCCCTACGCGAGCCTGGCCGGCCTGGCCCTGCCCGTGCGCATCGAAACCGGCGGCAAGAAAAGCCGCATGGCCTTCGACGAAGACCTGCTGTTCACGCACCGGGGGCTCTCGGGTCCGGCCGTGCTGCAGATCTCCAGCTACTGGCAGGCCGGCACGCCGCTGCGCATCGATCTGGCACCGGGCACCGACGTGGCCGGGCAACTGGCCGATGCCAAGCTGCGCTCCAGACGCCTGGTGGCCAATGAACTCGCGGCCTTGCTGCCCGGGCGCCTGGCGGAAGCCTGGGCCGCCAGCGACGCGGCACTGGCCCGCCCCATCAACGAGGCCCCCGACAAGGCGCTGGCAAACCTGGCCGCCCGCATCTCCGGCTGGGAACTCACCCCGGCGGGCACCGAGGGCTACGCCAAGGCCGAGGTCACGGCCGGGGGGGTCGACACCCGCCAGCTCTCGTCGCAGACGATGGAATCGCGCGTGCCCGGCCTGTTCTTCATCGGCGAAGTGGTGGATGTAACCGGCTGGCTCGGCGGCTACAACTTCCAGTGGGCCTGGGCCAGCGGCCATGCGTGCGCGCAGGCGCTGGAGCCCGCCGCCGCCGCCGGCGCGGCCTGAGGGCGGCCCCCGCCGATTGCCGGCCAGGTCGATCGCCGTATGTATAATGGCGGGCTTTGCTGGCAAACCCCAACGGCCTGATCACCGAAGTTGGGGAAAAACAAGCGACGCACGAAGCCGGGGCCCGATCTTCCCCGGAATCCTCTGCCCGCACACTGGACGGAAATCCATTTAGTCATGACCACCATCCGCGTTAAAGAAAACGAGCCGTTTGACGTCGCCCTGCGCCGCTTCAAGCGCACCATCGAAAAGCTGGGCCTGCTGACCGAACTGCGCGCACGCGAGTTCTACGAAAAGCCCACCGCCGAACGCAAGCGCAAGAAGGCTGCCGCCGTGAAGCGCCACTACAAGCGCGTTCGCAGCATGCAGCTGCCCAAGAAGCTGTACTGAGCGGTTCCCGCTTTTCCGGCCTGCCTTCGCGGCAAGCCCACAGAACCCGCGCTCGGGACGCCAGGCGCGGGTTTTCTGTTTTCTGTTTGCCGCCCTCTTCCCTTTTCATCGCCGGGCCGCCCCAAGATGAAAAGCTCCCCCTCGGGGGCATGGGGGCATTGATCATTTGCAGGAGCACACCATGAGCCTCAAGGACCAGATCACCGACAACATGAAGGCCGCCATGCGCGCCAAGGACACCGAGCGCCTGGGCACCATCCGCCTGCTCACCGCCGCGATGAAGCAAAAGGAAGTGGACGAGCGTATCGAACTCGACGACGCGGCCGTGGTGGCCATCGTCGACAAGCTGATCAAGCAGCGCAAGGATTCGGTGGCTGCTTTCACCCAGGCCGGCCGCGCCGACCTGGCCGAGAAGGAATCCAGTGAGATCAAGGTGCTCGAGGCGTATCTGCCCCAGCGCCTGTCGGCCGACGAGATTGCCGCCGAAGTGAAGGCCATCGTGGCCGAACTGGGAGCCTCGGGCCCCGGCGACATGGGCAAGGTGATGGGCGCCGTGAAGACGCGCTTGGCGGGCAAGGCCGAAATGGGCCAAGTCTCGGCCGCCGTCAAGGCCGCGCTGGCCGGTTGAAGGTAAAAAAAGGTACCGGTGTCAACTCCTTCGTGCAAATCACGCAGGGCTCGAAACCATATATGAGGCAGTAGGTTAGCTCTTTTCTCGGCCACTTTTGGCGAGATGTGACCTCGGCGGCTAGGAGCCACATGAGAGCGGCGGGGAGCGAAAGCCGCATCGCCTCCTTGCGCACGGCATCGTTGGGATCGTGGCCGGGGGCCGCGTAAGCGGCCACGGCCGGCTGCTCATACCCGTGCCCTCATCCCCCACACGGGGGACATCTCTACTTTGGCCTGCGACCTCAACCGGTCGCTGCAACACTGCAATTCTGAGAGATTGGAAGGAGTGTTGCAATGCAAAGAAGAAGGACGAGGATCAACTACACGGCCGAGCAGCGGGCGTTGATGTGGGATCGCTGGAAGGCAGGCGACACGCTTCACCAGATCGGCAAGCTGTTCGACCGTCTGCATACATCGGTTGCGGGGGTGATCGGCAAGACAGGCGGCATCCGCCCCCCCTGAGCGCTGCCGCTGTCCACTGGCCCTGAGCCTGCAGGAGCGCGAAGAGATCTCGCGGGCGCTAGCAACCGGTGAGTCCATCCGCTCGATAGCCGCTCGCCTGTTCAGGGCGCCGTCCACCATCAGCCGGGAGATCGCCCGCAATGGAGGCCGGGCGTGCTACCGGGCCGCGCAAGCAGACGAAGCTGCCTGGGAGCGGGCGCGGCGGCCCAAGACCTGCAAGCTGTTGCAGCACCGGGGCCTGGCCGCTCTCGTCACCGCCAAGCTGCAAAGCCTGTGGTCGCCCCAGCAGATCGCCAACTGGCTCGCGCATACTTACCCGGGCAACGAGGGCCGCAACGTGTCACACGAGACCATCTACCGAAGCCTGTTCATTCAGGCGCGTGGCGCACTGAAGAAGGAGCTGCTGGACCACCTGAGGCGGGCGGGTGGCATGAGGCGCTCACGCCACTACACGCAAAAGACGTCTGTGCATGGTCAAATCACCGACGCGGACTCGATCAGCGAGCGACCTGCGTCTGTGGAGGACAGGGCCGTGCCCGGTCATTGGGAGGGCGATCTGCTGTTCGGTGACGCCCACAGCCAGATCGCCACACTGGTGGAGCGGCACACACGCTATGTGATGCTGGTCAAGCTGGCCGCCAAGGACACGAACACGGTAGTCAACGCACTGATCAAGCACTCGCGCAAGCTGCCCGATGAGCTCTACAAGTCGTTGACCTGGGACAGGGGCAAGGAGCTGGCTGACCACAAGCGGTTCACGCTGGCCACCGACATCCAGGTCTACTTCTGCGACCCGCAGAATCCGTGGCAGCGCGGGAGCAACGAGAACACCAACGGACTGTTGAGGCAGTACTTCCCCAAGGGGCAGGACATCTCGGGTTACTCACAGCTCAAGCTCAACGCCGTTGCAAGACAATTGAATGAGCGGCCGAGAATGACGCTTGGCTATAGAACACCCGCTGAGGTGTTTAACGACTGTGTTGCAGCGACCGGTTGAGGTCGCACCCATCAGGGGACATTTCTCCTTTGGGTTGACACACGATGCGTGATGGGTGTCGTTCGTCTCGGCGCCGCTGGCGTTGCCGCCGATGTGATCTCTCGCAGGCTTATGCGGCAGCCTTCAGCAACGGCATCGGCATGTCTTCCTCGGCGCACAGGTGTGCACGGCCGTCCAGGATGCAGCCCAGCGGATAGAACATGGTGTCGCCGGTGATCTGGTTGTCGTTGTAGTCGCGGAAAACGCGGCGTTCCTTGGCGATGCGGAACAACGTCAAGCCCGCACCACCCTCGCTGCCGTAGCGTGAAGCGGCCGGCAGGTAGTCCACGCTGTTGCGGGTCACCATGTCCACGATGCGCTCCAAAGGCATGCCCAGGGCCGCCATTTCCGACATCACATAGAACAGGTTGAAGCGCCGGTCCGTCGGCGTGCGCGGGCCGTTGTTGAAGCCGTGCACGTCGGTGCTGATGGTGTCGGGCATGACGCCGGCATCGAGCACGCGGCGGGCCACCTGGTAGTCGATGTGATAGCCGCGGCCCACGTCGATCTTCAGGCCCATGTCGCGCGCCGCCTTGAAGGCTGGGTGCACGCTGCCGTCGGCCAGAATGCCGCCCGAGGGCCGGCGGGTGAAGGGGTGGACCAACACGTCGCCGGGCCTGAGGACCTTTGCGGTTTCGGTGAGGACATCCGCCGGGTCATAGTCCACGCCCTTGGCGTTGGTCCACATGGTGCCCAGGTGCACATACAGCGGCAGGCCAGTGGCGTCGCCAATGATGCGGGCCTCCTTGAGCACTTCGGCGCCCCAGCGCGAGAAGCCACCATGGTCGGCGTGCACCTTGATGCCGCCCACCAGGTCACGGTTCTGCGCGATGGATTCAATCACCGGCGCGGACTTGGTGGTGCCGGGACCATACAGCTCCACCCAGCGGTGGCCCATCAGGCCGCCCACCAAATAGGCCGAGATGAAGCAGTAAGTGTGGGTGGCAGCCGGGTCAGCGACGAAGTGGCGGAAGGCGTCGATCGTGACGCAGCTCGGGCCACCTTGGTCGATGATGGTGGTCACGCCTTGCTTGACGCCGCAGAAGTCGGGCTCCAGGCCGAAGGGGCCGGTAACGTGGGTGAAGCAGTGCACATGCGCATCGATGAACCCGGGCGCTACCCAGGCATCTTCGAAACTCAGGGTTTCATAGGGAGCGCCTTCGGGCAGGGCATCGACCACATGGTCGTCGCTGACCCAAACGGTGCGCGGGGTGGTGTCTTTCGCGTTCCAGACGCGGGCACCTTCGATCTTGAAATTGGCCATGGTGTCACCTTTGGTAGGAAGTCGGGGAAAAGGGATCAGGCAAGCTGCTTGTCAAGGAAGGCATCGAGCAGCGCATCGATGGCGTCGGGTTGCTCGATCGTGACCATGTGGCCGGCATCTGGCACCACGTGGAATTCGGCATGAGGCAGCGCATCGGCCAATTCGCGAGCCGCGTCCACCGGGCACAGCCGATCGGCATCACCGACGATGACCAAGACCGGACAGGTCACGCGGGCCAGCGCAGCGCGTAGATCGCCCGCGGGCTGCAAGGCCTGCATGGACGCGATGAGCGGCTCGACCGGCTGCTGCGCGCGTTCGGCCAGGAAGTGCGCCATGAACGCGGCTTCTCGCTCCATGAAGGCCGGCGAGAAGATGGAGGCCATGGCGGCCTTGGCGCCTTCGAGCGGGCTGGTGCGCATCGCCTCGATGCGGCGTGCCATCACCTCGCTGCCGGTGGCATTGCTCCGGCAGCCGGCGCCAATGACGACCAGGGCATGCAAGCGTTCGGGCGCCATGGTCGCCATCAACTGAGCCACACGGCTGCCCTGGGAAAAGCCCACCAACACGAAGCGATCGATGCCCATGGTATCCAGAGCAGCAAGCCAGTCCCGTGCCATGCCTTCCAAGGTATAGGGACCGGGGGGCGTGTCGGATTGGCCGTGGCCCCGGTTGTCGCCAGCGATCATGCGCCAGCGCTGCCCGTAGCGCGTGCGCTGGTGGCGCCACAGGCCATGCGTCCAGCCCAGCCCATGTAGGAACACTAGAGGAATACCGTCGGTGTCCGAGTCCGTGACGAAGAGCTCGATGTCGCCGGCCTGGACCCGTCGGCCGGACAGGGGCAGGAGCGCGTTGAGCAGGCGTGGTTCGATGGCGGACGTGGCGGTGGTCATGAATGCAGGCTTTCGTGGTGGCAAGAAGAAGTCCGATGGGAGCGAATGGCGGCAGGCCGGGCTGTCATGCGGTGTCGGCCCAGCGCTTGCGTGCGTACTGGTTGGCGCCGGCAACCAAGCCGAACAACATCAAGCCAAGCGCACTCAGGAAGGTAATGGCGGCGAACACCACGGCAGACTGCCCATTGGCCGAACCCATGATGATCAGGAAGCCCAAGCCCTCCTGGCCCGTCACGAACTCGCCGACCACGGTGCCGATGATGGCCATGGTCACGCTCACTTTCAGGCCGGCCGAGATCTGCGGCACGGCATAGGGAATGCGGATATGAATCAACTCCTGCCACTTGCTGCAACCCAGCGCTTGGCCCAGCTTGAGCGCACCGGCCGGCGTACCCGAGATGCCGCTCATGGTCGAAACGACGATGGGGAAAAAGGCCATGAAGATCACGAACATCAGCCGCGCTTCGCTGCCGATGCCAAACCACAGAATGAATAGGGGCGCGAGCGCCACTTTGGGTATGAGCTGGAACGCGACCACATGCGGGTAGAGACCGCGCCGCACTACCGGCAACACTGCAAGTACGATGCCTAGGGTGATGCCTGTGACGGTGGCCAGACCAAACCCGGCGAGCGCCTCCCGCGCCGTCGGCCAGCTGTGTTTGAACAGCAGTTCGCTGTACGCGAACAGCACCTCCCAAACGGAGGAAGGCGCGGCCATGACAGCAGACGAGACCTGGAGCCGTGCCACCGACCACTCCCAGACCATGCCGATGAGGATCACGAACCCCAAAGGAAGGGCAATCTTGCGGGAGGTTGCCCACCAGGATCCGGGTATGTCAGTCATGCGCGTGCTCCGTCATTAAATGGAGGCGGCTCGCCTCAGGCCAGCAACGGACGGTAGGCCTTGGTCCCCTCCTCCACCGTCGCCCATTCGGCCGCCGTGAGCTTGACGCGGCCGGTGAAGCGGTTGGTGAAGAGTTGGTCGGCTGTCGGCTTGACCATGCCGGGCTTGTCCACGTATTCCATGACCAGCGATGCCATGGAATCGAAGATCTTGGGGTCGCCCCAGCCCAGGCCATTCCTCTTCGGTTCGTCCTGGTTGAAGCCCAGCTTCTGGATGCCCATGCCCATGGCGGTCAGCATCTTGCCGCCGGGGGTGAGCGAGAGCTCAGGCACGGCCTTGTGCAGGATCTGGTTGGCCTCTTCCGGGTTGAGCAGCGTGTAGCGCAGACCTTCCATCATGGCGTCCACCAGGACTTCACACAGCGCGGGGTCGCTCTCGTAGAACTTCTTCTGAACGGTGATGGTGTTGCCGTAAGTCTGGATCCCGGCTGTCTTGAACAGCATGAACTTGGCCTTGGCCCCCTGGGCCAGGATCACGGGCAAGATCGAGCCGGCCATGCCCAGCACGGCATCGACCTGCTTGTCGATCAAGGCGCGCTCACGCACCTTGGGATCGAGCTGCACCATCGACAGCTTGGACATGTCGATGCCTGCCAGCTTGCAGAACGCGGGAAAGAACGGTGCCTCAGCGGAGGTGGGCACACCACCAATGCGCTTGCCCATCAGGTCCGTGGGCTTCTTGATGGGGGAATCGACGGGCAAGCCCAGGCCCATGGAGGCGTCGTACTCGATGACACCCAAGCCCATCAGCGGCAGGCCCTGGGCGACCGACATCACCTGTGTGGGCGAACCCACGGTGCCGATGTCGAACTTGCCAGCGGCGATGGTCTGTGCAGCCGTGACCGAGCCAAAGCCGCGCGAGATCTGCAGGTCGATGCCGCGCTTGGAGAAGTAGCCCAGCTCCTTGGCCACATAGATGTAGGCCGAGGCGCCCTCTGCCAACCAAGGCAAGGTGAGCTTCACCGTCCTGCGCTGGGCGAAAGCCGGCATCGACAGCCCGGCAGCGGTGGCACCGAGCAAGGCAGCGCCACCAGCGGCAAGAACGCTGCGGCGGGAAGAGCGAACATGGAGAGGCAACGTCATGGAACGATCCTTCGTAGTGGTGGTTGGGAAATCAGCTAACGCTTGGGGATGTACAGAAAATCGGCTTCGTCATGGCCAGCAACGTGCACGCACGAAGCGTTCGAGCAGGTCGACGGCCTTGAACAGCACCAGACCCACGCCACACAGCACCGCAATGGCGGCGAGCATCATGGCGGTGTCCATGCGCGAGGCCGCGGCAACGATGAGGTAGCCCAGGCCCGACTGCGAGGAGATCAGCTCGCCCGTCACCACGCCGATGGTGGCCAGCGTCACCGAGACTTTCAGACCGTTGAACAGGTAGGGCAACGCGTAGGGGAAGCGCACATGGATCAGCGTCTGCCAACGACTGGCGCCTAGCACGGCACACAGGCGCAGCGATCCGGGGTTGGCTTCACGCAAGCCGGTAGCCAGCGTCACGGCAATAGGGAAGAAACCAATGAACGTGGCAAACACCAGACGAGATTCGAAACCGATCCCGAACCACACCATGAAGACCGGTGCGAGCGCGATCTTCGGAATGGTCTGCAACACGATGAGCAGCGGGTAAAGCGTTTCCTCAATGGTGCGGCTGAGGCTGATCACCACGGCCAGGAACACGCCCAGGATGACCGCGCCAATGAAGCCCGCCACGATTTCCGAGCTGGTGCCCAAGCCGTGCTGCAACAGTTGGCCACCCTGCGCCCACATCGCAGCCAGGACAGCCGTTGGCTGGGGCAAGATCACGGCGGGAATCCAGCCGAAGGAGGTGATGAATTGCCAGATAGCCAGCACCGCCACCAGGACCACGATGGCCTCCCAGTTCAGGCGGGATGCCAGACGCTCCATCGCAGGCAGGCGCGGCAGGCTGCCTGCCAACGGGAGCCGTTTGGCAGCGGGCGTCATGCGTCAGCACCTTGCGCCATGGCGGACTGCATGGGCTGGGCCGCGCGCTCACCGTAGGCGGCCTCGACTTCGTTGCGCAGCTCACGACACAACTGGTTGAAATACGGGTCCTCGCCCAGATCCAGCGTGCGCGGACGGGGAAAGGGTACGGTGACGTCGCGCACCACCTTCGACGGTCGGCCAGCCAACACCAGGATGCGGTCGGACAGCAGCACGGCCTCCCGAATGCTGTGGGTGACGAAGAGCGCTGTCTTCTTGTGCTTGTCCCACAGCTGCGCCAGGGCGACGTTCATCTCGTCGCGGGTGATCGCGTCCAGCGCGCTGAACGGCTCATCCATCAACAGGATCTCGGGATCGTTGATCAACGCTCGGCAGATTGCCACCCGCTGCTTCATGCCACCGGAGAGTTCGGAGGGACGTTTGTGGTGGAAGTCCTTGAGCCCCACGCTGTTGAGCAGTTCCTCAGCGCGTTCGCGAAAACCCGTCACCGAGCCGCGCTTGATCAGGATGGGGAACAACACGTTGTCGATGGCACTTTTCCAAGGCAGCAATGTCGGGTCTTGGAACACGATACCCACATCGTCGCGCGGGCCTTGCACCGGGAAGCCACAGATATCGATGCAGCCAGCGGAGGTGGCCTCCAGCCCAGCCACCATCATCATCAGCGTGCTCTTGCCGCAGCCGCTAGGACCCAGCAGGGTGACGAACTGGCCGGCAGGAATGTCCACCGACACGGAACTGAGCGCTTCTACCTGGCGAGGACCAGGGTTGTATATCTTCCGCACGTCGCGGATGGACAGGTAACGATCCGTCAGAGCGCTTCGGGACATGGTCTTCCTTTGCAGCGTTGTTCAGCCAGCGCAAGCGTGGCCTTCATAAAATGAGGTGTGCCACATATTTTGAAAATCAAAGTGAAACTCACGATGACATTCACTGCACGGATCGTGCCAACCGAAACCAGAGCAACAAGCGCCGGAAAGATGCGTGGTATGACACCAATCTGACGTTGCATGTGCAAAGAAGGTGCGTCGAATGCAATAACAAGAGGCATCGCGATGCACAGACCTGAAGATAGAATGGGCCGACACCTGCAGGCCGAGTAAACAGCAGGACAGCGAGGATCAGTCAGAGATGAAGCAGAACGCCAAGCCGGCCACCGCGGGCCCCACGACTTCCTCGGCGCTCCAGCAGCGCGTGGGGTTCCTGCTCCGTCGCCTGCTGCAAATCCACGCCGCCATGTTCGCGGAAGAGACCGCCGGCCACGACGTCACCCCCGTGCAGTTCAGCTTGCTGACCGCGCTCAATGAACTGGGCGAGGTAGACCAGAACACGCTCTCGCACGCCATTGGCCTGGAGCGCAGCAGCGTTGCCGAAGTGCTGCCTCGCCTGGAAGAGAAAGGCATGCTCAGTCGCAGACGGTCGCAGGACGACCGCCGCGTGAAGCTGGTCAAACTCACCCGCAAGGGGGGTCAGTTGTTGCTGCGCCTAGCGCCTTCTGTACAGCGCTCACACGACCGTTTGATCGAGAAGCTTTCACCGATGCAGCGCGAGCAGTTGCTCCGCCAGCTTGCGCAACTGGTGGCGGCCAACAACGACGAGTGTGTGGTACCCATGCGCCTGCTGCGGTAGAAGCCCCACGCCCAGATCTTGATGCGCCGATCCGGCGCATACGCAGCGCGTCTTCGGTGGGTGGATGCTGTGCCTTCAGCGCCCGATTTGCGTGTTGGCTTCGCAGCGCCAGACCTGGCCACCCTCCTCGCGCACGGCCACGCGGGTCAGCTTGCGCCCCTCGCAGGGGCCACGAACGCACACGCCGTCATCGCTACGGAAGACGGCGAAATGCTGCCGACACTGCACGTGGCTACCATCCTTGAGCATAAAGGGCTGCTCGCCCACGCGCATCGATATCTGCAGGTGCGGGCAGCGGTCTACCCAGGCGTGAACCTGACCGCCCTTGCGCACCAGCAGCAGAGTGCGCGCGCCCTCGTTCACAGCGATGCCGTCGCCTTCGGCAAGGGCGGCCGATGCACACAAGGCCGCAGCGTCTGCGACTGGAAGCGGAACAGCTGGATCCATGGAAGCAACGTCTTCAGGCTGGCACGATATATGCGGTACACCCCACATAATATACATCGACGAGGAAACCATGGACCAGATACTGCTCAAGGGTGGTCGGGTGATCGACCCGGCCCACCAGATCGGTCGGCCACTAGACGTGCTGATCAAGGACGGCCGCATTGCCGAGATCGGCACTATCGATGCAACAACAGCCGCGCGGGACGCCGTGGCCGCTGGCGACGCATGGAATGAAATCGACTGCGCAGGAAAGCTGGTCGTTCCGGGTTTGATTGACACGCATGGCCACATCTATGAGGGCTTCACTGGCCGGTTCGGCCTCAATGCCGACAACTGCAGCGGTGTGCGCGCGGGGGTGACGACCGTCATCGACCAGGGCGGTCCCAGCTGCATGACGCTGCCGGGCTTCCGCAAGTTCATCGTCGAGCCCGCGCACACGCGCGTGCTGGCCTTTCTTTCTGCCTATCTGGTGGGTGGGCTGGAAGGCCACTATTACCCATCGCTCTACCGCCCAGACTGCCTGGACGTAGAAGCGACGGTACGGGCCTGCCGCGCCAATCCCGACCTGGTGCGCGGCATCAAGGCCCATGCCGAGATTGGCGGCTTCTCACGCTGGGGTGTGGAGGTCATGCGCCTGGCATCACAGATCGGGCGAGAGGCCGATCTGCCGGTGTACATCCACTTCGGGCAGTTGT
This sequence comes from Burkholderiaceae bacterium, assembly GCA_017998575.1. The sequence goes on along the minus strand of JAGOCV010000002.1, from coordinate 17,807 downwards.
GGCCGCAACCCGAGCAAGACGGCTTGCCGGTAGACCCGGACTCCATCTTCGGCCAGGTGCTGGACATGCTCAAACCGGGCGATGTGCTAGCCCACCCTTTCAGCCGCCACCCGGGCGGCTTCGTGGTCCAGGGCAACAAGATCCATCCCATGGTCACCGAAGCAGTGGCACGCGGCGTAAAGATCGACGTGGGACACGGCGCGCACTTCAGCTTGCGCACAGCCCGGACGGTCCTGGACGCGGGTATCGTGCCCGACACCCTCGGCGCCGACCTGCATGGCTATGTGGTGGACGTTCCGGCACCGCCGGGAACGCCGCTCAGCCATCCTGACGAGGAAGAGCACCTGTTCGCGGGTCAGATGCGCTTCAGTCTGGTCTCGGCCATGTCCACCATGCTGGCGCTGGGGCTTCCTATACAGCATGTGGTGGCCATGGCCACCATCAACGCAGCCCGCATGGCCGGCCTGGAAGACCAGTTGGGCACGTTGGCGGTGGGCCGCGTAGCCGATGTCAGCGTGCTCGATTGCGAAAGCGGCCGATGGCGCATTCGCGACAACGAAGGCACCGAAATGGACATCCACACGCGCCTGTCACCCGCCTTCTGCTTACGGGCGGGCCGTCGCTTCGATGCCGATTCGCCGCTGCTGCCGGTGCTGCAACCGGCGCTCGGGCTGGAACCCGCATGAACACGCTCGAGAGCAGCAGCCTCGAAAAACCCTTCGGGGTGCTGGCTCAGTCCACGCGCGGCATGGTCACAAGCCCCCATGACACGGCTACACAGATCGGGCTAGACATCTTGAGGTCCGGTGGGAACGCCGTCGAGGCGGCGATCGCCATCGGTGCAAGCCTGAATGTGACCTATCCCCATTTCTCTGGCTTTGGGGGCGATGGGTTCATGATCATTCGCGATCGAGCGGGCGCGGTCAGAACCATCTCCGGCATTGGGCAGGCGCCACTCTCCATACCTTCATACGCAGGCGCGGTACCGACCCGAGGCCCCACCTCCATGCTGACGAGCGCAGGCGGCGTCGATGCGCTGGGCAAGGCGTTCGACATCAGCCAAAAGGAGCTCGGCGGCAAGAAGAGCTGGGCGGAACTGCTGGCACCCGCGGCCCGACTCGCTGCCGAAGGCTTCGAAGTCACCCCGTCCGAGGTGTTTTGGTCCCACTTTCGGATGAAGGATGCCCAGGACATTCCCGCGCTCGCGGGACATTTCAGCATCGCCGGACAGGCACCCCAAGTCGGTGACATCTTCCGGCAGCCGCAGTTGGCAGAAACGATCGAAGCATTGGCCGTCAGAGGCCATCGTGACTTCTATGAGGGACGTTTGGCCAGCCGCATCGCCAAGGGGTTGGAAGAGGCGGGCTCACCGCTGCGCGCGGCGGACCTCGCGCACACGCACGCGCGGGTGGAAGCGCCCATCAGCGTGCCCTATCGAAATGGCATGCTGCTGTCGCTCCCACCACCCACCCAAGGCCTTACGACGCTGGAGATCATGGGCATCGTCGATCGATTCGATCTGAACCAGGTTGAAGAAGGCAGCGCTGACTATTTCCACATCCTGGTCGAGGCGGTGAAACAGGCCTTCCTTGACCGCAACCGCTATCTGGCAGACCCGGAGTTCGCGAGCGTCCCGATCGAAAGATTGCTTTCAAAAGCCCATTTGGACGATGGCGCGCGAAAAATCCGAATGGCGACCGCCCTGGAATGGCCACACCCGTTCAAAACCGGAGACACGGTTTTCATTGCCGCTGCGGACGCGCACGGCAATTTGATCTCCATGCAACAGACGGTCTACCACGACTGGGGCAGTGGCGTGATAGTTGGCGACACCGGCCTGCTGTGGCACAACAGAGGCGCAGCGTTCGACCTGACCGAGGGGCACCCGAACCAGTTGCAACCGGGCAAACGGCCATTCCATACGCTGAACCCCGGCATGTTCATTGATGGGCAAAGTGGATCCCACCTGCTCTACGGAACCCAAGGCGCAGATGGTCAGCCGCAAACGCTTGCCACGATCCTGACACGCATGATCGACTACCAACTCGATCCCCTCACAGCATTGTCGAGGCCGCGATTCCTGCTCGGAAAAACATTCTCCGACACGCGCGACTCCCTCAAGCTCGAGGCCGACGCCGGCCAAGACGTGTTTCAGGAACTGGCGAGAAGAGGACACCAGCTGAGTGAGCTGCCCGCGCAAAGCCCGCTCGCTGGACATCCCGGCGTCATTCAGGTCAACGCAGAGCTGGGCACATTCCGTGGCGCGCACGATCCGCGCAGCGATGGACGCGCGCGGGGTGTGTAAGAAAGCGGAGCAACCCATGCCTTCTCGCAGCCAGGATCTGCTCGCCGCCTTACTGGCCTTTCCATCGATCACCCGGCAGTCCAATCTGGATCTAATCCATTGGGCAAGGAAGCTGCTCGAGAGCCACGGCATCACCTGCCAACTCGTGCACGACGAGACCGGCACCAAGGCCAACCTTTTCGCCAGCGTCGGCCCCGCCGACCAGGCTGGCGTGATGCTGTCGGGGCACACCGACGTCGTCCCTGTAGAGGGCGAGCACTGGACCGTTGCGCCTTTCGACGCCACGGTCAAGGATGGCCGCATTTTCGGCCGCGGTGCGGCCGACATGAAGGGGTTCGTGGCCTGTGCTCTGTCGGCGATGATCGAGGCTGCATCACGCCCGCTCAAGCGCCCGTTGCAACTCGCTCTCTCGTACGACGAAGAAATCGGCTGCGTGGGCGTCCGCCGATTGCTGGACCTGCTGGAATCGATGCCCAGCCGTCCCATGCTGTGCGTGGTCGGCGAGCCAACGTCCATGCGTGTTGCCGTGGGACACAAAGGCAAGATGGCCATGCGCGCGGTCTGTTGCGGGCGCGAAGCACATTCGTCGCTGGCGCCGACGGTACTCAATGCCATTCACCTGGCGTGCGACTTTGCCCATGACCTGCGCAAAGAGCAGGCCTCGCTTCAGACGTTCGGTGCGCATGACGGCGACTACGACATACCTTACACAACCATCCACGTCGGACTGTTCAACGGTGGTACAGCACTCAACATCGTGCCCAACCGTTGCACCATCGACTTTGAAGTGCGCCATCTCGCATCGGATGATCCAGCTGTGCTGGCAGAACGATTGCAGGAACTCGCATCGCAGCGTGTTCGCAGGCTGCACGATGCCCAGCGACCAGAAGCCGACATCGCGTTGACGATCCTCAACGCCTACCCAGGCCTGGACACCCATCCACTCTCTGAGGGCGTTGAATGGGTGCAGAGCCTCCTCCCCGGTTCGGAACCTCCCATCAAAGTCGCCTACGGCACGGAAGGAGGACTCTTCACACAACGCCTGTCGACCCCAGTGGTGGTGTGTGGTCCGGGCTCCATCGACCAAGCCCACAAGCCCGACGAATATGTTGACATCGACCAACTGGATCGGTGTGACGACTTCCTGCGAGAACTTTGCGTGACGCTGGAGTGGTAGGTCGAGCGCCTATGCATGGATTTCGAATCCGGAATCGAGATTGCGTCCGGGCTGGATCAGCCGTTGGTGTCGTGGGTTAGAGGTTCGTTGCCTTCACACAGTCACGGGTCTGCCGCAAGGCAGTGAACACGCGCGGCACATGCTCAAGGAACAGCTTGCCGGCGCGGGTCAGCCTGCTTGCAGGCCAGCTTCTTCATCAGCGCGGCCACGGTCGGGCGCTTCATGTCCTGCACCTTCACTCGTCCCAGGATCGGGATGATGCAGCGGTCGATAGCGCCCTGATAGCCGCGCTGCGTGCTGGGCTTGTTGCACTGCCTGGAGTAGTCCTCCATGAAAGTGTGGCAATTCTCTTTCATGGTCGGCGCCTTGCGGGCGGCATTCTTGACCGCGCTGGGGTCGTCGCCGCCCCGGCGCACTTCGGCCAGCCACTCCTGCGCCATGACACGGGCCTGCTCGACGGTCAGTTCCCCGCATTGACCCAGGGCGGGCTTGCGACGCTCGCCGACGTTCGTCCGATATTGGAGCATGAACACTTGGCGACCCGCCGGGGTAATCTTGCACAAGAAGCCGGGCTCCGCGATATCCCGCAGTTCGATGGCCTTGGCCTGAGGTCGCGCCGCATCGACTGCGGACTTGGTGAGCTTGATTTCGCCATGATGACTCCTCGGAAAGCCCGGATTCCAAGAGCCGCATGGGAGCCACGCGAGGGGAAGCCGGGTCAAGTTTCGGAAAGCACCGGCATATGTTGAATCCGCCTAAGTGATTGATAAACCTGCTGTAGCGGGCTTCGGCGTAGTCCAGCGAATTGCGGTACTGCAGTCATCGTGAAACAAAAAAAAGGGCGCCGCCAGCGCCCCTTTCTTATCGATCGCCCCGCCGGTGCCTGTCAGGCCCCCGCCACCTTCATGCGATCGATCAGCACCGAGCCTACCGTCTTGGCGCCATAGTTGTACGCATCGGCACCCACGGCCACGATGCCGCGGAACATATCCTTGAGGTTGCCTGCGATGGTGATCTCTTCCACGGGGAAGGCGATGCGGCCGTTCTCCACCCAGAAGCCGCTGGCGCCACGCGAGTAGTCACCCGTCACGTAGTTCACGCCCTGGCCCATGAGTTCGATGACGAACAGGCCCGTCCCCAGCTTGCGCAGCATGGCGTCGAGGTCGTCGCCCGGGCGCGTGAGGCGCGAGGTCAGCGTGAGGTTGTGCGAACCGCCGGCGTTACCGGTGGTCTTCATGCCGAGCTTGCGCGCCGAATAGCTGGAGAGGAAGTAGCCCTGCACGCGGCCGGCCTCGACCACGCGGCGCGCGCGGGTGACCACGCCTTCCTCGTCGAAAGGCGCGCTGCCCTTGCCGCGCGCCAGGTGCGGGTCTTCGTCGATGTCGATGTGGTCGGCCAGCACGGGCTTGCCCAGCGAATCGAGCAGGAAGCTGCTCTTGCGGTAGAGCGCGCCGCCGCTGGTGGCCTGCACGTAGCCGCCCAGCAGGCCGGCGGCCAGCGGCGATTCGAACAGCACCGGGCATTCGGTGGTGGCGATCTTGCGCGACTTCAGGCGCGAGAGCGCGCGCTCGGCCGCGTAACGGCCCACCGACTCGGGGCTGGACAGCTCATCCGGCGAGCGCATCGACGAATACCACGCGTCGCGCTGCATGCCGTCACCGCGCCCGGCGATCGGGGCCACCGACAGGCTGTGGCGCGAGCTGGCATAGCCGCCGCGGAAACCCCGCGTGTGCGCACTGAAGAAATGGCTCTGCTGCGCCGAGACGCCAGCGCCTTCGCTGTTGGTGATGCGCCGGTCGGTGGCGAGCGCGGCCTGCTCGCAGCGCAGCGCCAGCTCGGCCGCTTCTTCGCTGGTGATGGCCCACGGGTGGAACAGGTCGAGGTCGGGCTGCTGCTTGGCGATGTCATCGGCGTCGGGCAGGCCCGCCACCGGATCGGCGGCCGTGAAGCGCGCAATGTCGTAGGCGGCCTGCACGGTCTGCTCGATCGCGGCGCGCGAGAAGTCGGAGGTGCTGGCATTGCCGCGCCGCTGACCCAGGTAAACGGTGACGCCCAGCGACTTGTCGCGGTTGCGCTCCACGGTCTCGAGCTTGCCCCGGCGCACGCTCACCGACAGGCCGCAGCCTTCGGACGCCTCGGCACCCGCATCGGTCGCGCCCAGCTTCTTGGCGTGGGCCAGCGCCGAATCGACCAGTTCCTCGAAGAAGCCGCGGCTGTAGCTGAAGCCGCTGGCGGCTTGCACGGAAGACGAGGGTCTGGGGGCACGGGAGGGCTTGGCGCGGGAAGGGGTGCTCATATCGGCGGCTATGATACTTGTCGCCCCCGCCGCGTGCGCCGGGCCCCCGCAACGTCCCCATCCCATGTCCCGCAAACCCAAAAAAGGCTACTTCGTTCGTGGCCACTTCGTGGCCGAAGGCAGCGAGCTCGACCTCGAACTCAAAGCCGAGCTCAAAGGCACGACCGAACAGAGCAAGACCGATCTCAAGCGCGAGAGCGCCGCGCTGCAGAAGCTCGGCGAAGACCTGCTGACCCTGCGCGCCGACCTGATGGAGCCGCTGGGCCTGCCCGACAAGCTGGCCGACGCGCTCGACGCCGTGCGCCGCATCACCAATTTCGAAGGCCGCCGCCGTCAGATGCAGTTCATCGGCAAGCTCATGCGCCAGCTCGACGAGGAGACGCTGTCCGCCGTGCGCGCCGCGCTCGACGAGCAGCGCGAAGGCTCGGCCGCGCAGACGCTGGTGCTGCACCAGACCGAGCAATGGCGCGAGCGCCTGATCGCGCACGACGATGCCGTGGGCGACTGGCTGAATGCCCACCCGGCCACCGACAGCCAGCAGCTGCGCGCGCTGGTGCGCCAGGCCCGCAAGGATGCCGTGCCCGAGAAGCCCGGCCTGGCCCCGCGCCACGGCCGCGCCTACCGCGAGATCTTCCAGCTGGTGCGCGCGGCGCTCAGCGGGGACGGCGATGCGGACGGGTCCGAAGACGACATCGACGACGGCAATGACTGAGGGCACCGTCAGCCTCGCGCCCGTGCGCATCGGCATCGTCTCGGTGAGTGATCGCGCCTCCACCGGTGTCTACCAAGACAAGGGCCTGCCTGCGCTGCGCGACTGGCTCGCGCGCGCCGTGCGCAATCCCGTCGAATTCGAATCGCGGCTGATTCCCGACGAGCAGGCCGGCATCAGCGCGGCCCTGATCGAGCTGGTGGATGCCGGTTGCTCGCTGGTACTCACCACCGGCGGCACGGGCCCGGCCGTGCGCGACGTCACACCCGAGGCCACGCTGGCCGTGGCCGAGAAAGAAATGCCAGGCTTCGGCGAGCAGATGCGGCAGATCAGCCTGCGCTTCGTGCCCACGGCCATCCTCTCGCGGCAGGTGGCGGTGATCCGGGGCCGGAGCCTGATCATCAACCTGCCGGGCCAGCCGAAGTCGATCGCTGAGACGCTGGAGGGCCTGAAGGACGCCAACGGCACGCCAATCGTGCCTGGCATCTTCGCGGCCGTGCCCTACTGCATCGACCTGATCGGCGGCCCCTTCATCGAGACCGACGAATCGGTCTGCAAGGCCTTCCGTCCGAAGAAGAAGTAACCCCGGCCGCGGTTACTTGCCGACGAGCTGGTTGAGCTTCTCGGCCTCGAAGCATTCCTTGCGGGCCGCTTCGTCAGGCACGCAATCGGGCGTGACCTGCGCGGCCGAGAGCTTCTCGATGGCCTGCCACAGCAGCGCGATCTGGTGCTCCTGTCCCGAGGCGCTGTCGATCAGCTTGCGCATCGCCTGGCTCAGCGGGTCGTCGTCCTGCGTGATGCCGTAGGCCGTGAACTGCGGCCGGGGCGCGTCGGTCACGTCGGCGCTGGTGCCGGTCTTCGACGGGATGATGCGCGCCGGAATACCCACCGCCGTCGCACCGGCCGGCACGGGCTTGATGACCACCGCATTGCTGCCGATCTTGGCGCCGTCACCCACTTCGAAGCCGCCGAGCACCTTCGCGCCAGCGCTCACCACCACATCGCGGCCCAGCGTGGGATGGCGCTTCTGGCCCTTGTAGAGCGAGGTACCGCCCAGCGTGACGCCCTGGTAGATGGTGCAGCCGTCGCCGATCTCGGCGGTCTCGCCGACCACCACGCCCATGGCGTGGTCGAAGAACACGCGCTCGCCGATCTTCGCGCCCGGATGGATCTCGATGCCGGTCATCCAGCGCGAGACGTGCGAGATGAAACGGCCCAGCCACTTGAAGCCATGGTTCCAGCACCAGTGCGCCCGGCGATGCATCACCAGCGCATGCAGCCCCGGATAACACGTGAGCACCTCCCACGCATTGCGCGCGGCCGGGTCGCGGTCGAGGATGCACTGGATGTCGGAACGCAGGCGGGCGAACATGTCTTGTCGTTATGAGCAGATGAGCGGGAAGTCTATCGCCGTGCCCCCGTCCCCGCTCGCACCGCGGCCTTTGAGACGCCGGCCCTAGCGATGGCGCGGCGACTGGGCCATCGCCTTGGCCACGCCGCGCAGGATGTGGATTTCTTCCTGCGTGAGCTGCGCGCGGTTGAACAGCTGGTTGAGCCGGGGCATGAGCTTCTTGGGCGCGGCGGGATCGAGGAAGCCGATGGCCGTGAGCGATTGCTCCCAGTGCGCCAGCAGGCCCGCCACCGCCTGGGCGTCGGCCGGCGCCGCCTCGGGCGTGGCCGGGGTCACGGCGAAGCCCTGGCCCTGCGCGGCCAGCGCCTCGCGCCAGTCGTAGGCGATCAGCTGCACGGCCGCCGCAAGGTTGAGCGAGCCGTAGCCCGGCGCGGTCGGGATCGACAGGCAGGTGTGGCAGCGATACACGTCCTCGTTGCGCATGCCGAAGCGTTCGGAGCCGAAGAGAAAAGCCACGCCCTGCCCCGCATCGCCCTGCCCCGCATCGCCCGCCATGCGCGGCGCCAGTTGCGCGAAGTGCGCGCGCGGCGCCACCGTGGGCGGGCCGAAGTCGCGCGGCGTCATGGCGGTGGCGCACAGGTGGGTGATGTCCTCCAGTGCCTCGTCGAGCGTGGCGACCACGCGCGTGCGTGCCAGCACGTCGGTGGCGCCGCTGGCACGCTGCACGGTTTCCTCGCGCGTGAGCACGTCGGGCCAGCGCGGCGCCACCAGCACCAGGTCATCGAAGCCCATCACCTTGAGCGCCCGCGCCGCGGCGCCCACGTTGCCGCTGTGGCTGGTCTGGATGAGGATGAAGCGGGTGATCATGGACAAGGGATGCGCTGCGGGCAGCCCGCGATTGTCGCAGCCGGCTGCCAGCGGCCTGCGGCGGAAGGCCGCCGGGGTTAAAATCCCGCCCTTGGCCGCATCGCCGGCCCCCCGCCTTCCACCTTCGCGCGCCGTGCGCGGATGCTCTTCACACAATCCATGTCGTCCTCCAACCTGCACCCCATGCTCAACGTGGCCATCAAGGCCGCACGCGCCGCCGGCGCCATCATCAACCGCGCCGCGCTCGACGTGGAATCGGTGCGCATCTCGCAGAAGCAGGTGAACGACTTCGTGACGGAAGTGGACCAGGCCGCCGAGCAGATCATCATCGAGACCCTGCTCACCGCCTACCCCGACCACGGCATCCTCGGCGAGGAAACCGGCACCACGCACGGCAACCCGGATTCCGATCACGTCTGGATCATCGATCCGCTGGACGGCACCACCAACTTCATCCACGGCTTCCCCGTGTACTGCGTCAGCATCGCGCTGGCCGTGCGCGGGCGCGTGGAACAGGCCGTCATCTACGACCCCAGCCGCAACGACCTCTTCACCGCCACGCGCGGCCGCGGCGCCTACATGAACGAGCGGCGCATCCGCGTCTCCAAGCGCACCCGCCTGCAGGAATGCCTGATCTCCACCGGCTTCCCGTTCCGCCCGGGCGACAACTTCAGCCAGTACCTGCAGATGATGGGCGACGTGATGCAGCGCACGGCCGGCCTGCGCCGCCCCGGCGCCGCCGCGCTCGACCTGGCCTACGTGGCCGCCGGCTTCACCGACGGCTTCTTCGAAACCGGCCTCAACCCCTGGGACGTGGCCGCCGGCTCGCTGCTGGTGACTGAGGCCGGTGGCCTGATCGGCAACTTCACGGGCGAGGCCGACTTCATCGAGCAGCGCGAGTGCGTGGCCGGCAACCCGCGCATCTACGGCCAGCTGGTGCCGCTGCTCGCCAAATACAGCAAGTTCGCCGGCGTGGCCGACAAGATGGCCGTGCATGCGGCCGCCGCCGGTGAATCGGCCGCATCGGTCGAAGAAGCCCCCGCCGCCGAAACACCCCCCGACGACGAAGTCCCGGCCGCCCCCGCGCGCCGCCGCCTCAAGGCCATTCCCCGCCCTGCCAGCGAGCCGGGCGAGTTTCGCCCCGCGCAGCGCCCGCCCCGCAGAAACTGAACACCGTCGCGAGACGCACTCTGCCGGGAATGCGGGGTGGCTGTCGCAGCGAGGTCAAGGAGGAGCCGGCGCAGCCGGCGGGGGACACGAGCGGAGGCGGCCACCCCGCAGTCCCGGCTTGCGAGCAACCAACGGCCAAGGACTGCGGACTGCATCGCACGTCCCCGCGCCTGCGAATAACGCGCATATGTCGCCCGGTCAACCAAACCGCACCCCACACCCGAGACATTCACAAGCCCTTACGTGATCGCGCCGCGCCCTGCGCACAATGAGGCGGATGAACGATCTGCTGTCCTCCCTTCGCTCATCGCCCTGGCTGGCGACCCTCGTACCGGCCACCATCGCCGTCATCATCGCGCTCGTCATCCACCGCATCGGCGGCGTCGTGCTGCGGCGCGCGGCACGCCTGTCTGTCGTGCTCCAGCACGTGGTCGAGTCGCTGCACCGGCCCGCCCAGTTCGTGCTGCCACTCGTCGCCCTGCAGGGCGTCTGGCAGGCCGCGCCCGACAGTCTGCGTTTCATCGACACCGTCCGCCACTTCAACGGCCTCGCGCTCATCGGCTGCTTCATCTGGCTGGTGACCAACGCCATCTCCGGTTTCGCCGACGGCATCATCGCCAAGCACCCGCAGGACGTCGAGGACAACCTGCAGGCCCGCCGCATCTTCACCCAGACCCGCGTGCTCGCACGCACCGCGCAGATCCTCGTGCTCATGGCCGGCGGCGCGCTCATGCTCATGACCTTCCCCGGCGCGCGCCAGGTGGGTGCCAGCCTGCTGGCCTCGGCTGGCGTGATCGGCATCGTGGGCGGCATCGCGGCGCGGCCGGTGTTCAGCAATCTGATCGCCGGCCTGCAGATCGCGCTGGCGCAGCCGATCCGCATCGACGACGTGCTGATCGTGCAAGGCGAATGGGGCCGCGTGGAAGAGATCACCGGCACCTACGTGGTACTGAGCATCTGGGACGAGCGGCGCCTCATCATTCCGCTGCAATGGTTCATCGAGAACCCGTTCCAGAACTGGACACGCAACAACTCGCAACTGCTGGGCGCCGTGTTCTTCTACGTCGACTTCGGCATGCCCATGGCGCCGCTGCGCGCCGAGATGGAGCGCATCGTGCGCGCCGCGCCCGAATGGGATGGCCGCGTCTTCGTGCTGCAGATCACCGACACCACAGAGAAAACCATGCAGGTGCGCGTGCTGGCCACGGCCGGCTCGTCGGGCAAGGCGTTCGATCTGCGCTGCCGCATCCGTGAGGGCATGATCGACTTCATGCAGCGCGAATACCCGCAGTTCCTGCCGCAACTGCGCATCCAGGCGGCCACCGACTTCCAGCCGCTCCAGCGCCACGAAAGCCCGCCGCCCGCCGCCGGAAGCGATGCGCCCAAGATGGAACACGCCGTGCACATCGATACGCCCCAGCGCGACACGCCCGCGCCCCAGGCGCGCCCGGCGGGATGACGCCAGCAGGGTCTTTCGAAATTAAATCGACAGCATTTAGATATATCTAATAAAGTCCGCCGGAACACGAAAGATTTCCGGAAAGGACACCGCATGCGCGGACTTCACCCTGGCGGCCGAGGCGGCCGCTTTTTCCAGCACGGCGGCCTGCGCCTCGTGCTGCTTCACCTCATCGCCGAGAAGCCGCGGCACGGCTACGAACTCATCCGCGAGATCGAAGAGCGCGTGCACGGCCAGTACAGCCCAAGCCCGGGCGTCGTCTATCCGACGCTGACGCTGCTCGAAGAACAGGGGCTGATCAGCCAGGCCACCGAAGACGGCGGCCGCAAGCTCTGCAGCATCACCCCGGCGGGCCAGGCCCATCTGGCCGACCAGCGCGAGATCCTGGCCGCCCTGCTCGCCCGCATGGACAGCGGCGCCCCGGGCGACCGTGGCGCGCTGGCGGCCCGGCCGCCGCAGGTCGTGCGCGCGCTGGAGAACTTCAAGTTCGCCGTGCGGCTGCGGCTGGCAGGCGAACCCCTCACGCCCGAACAGGCCCATGCGTTCGCCGCCGTGCTGGACCGCGCCGCGCAAGACCTCGAAAGAATCTGATCCCATGACCACACCGACCACCACCACCGACGACCTGGCCACCAACGATCCGCTGGCGCCGCGCCGCGTGCGCCACGAACTGCGCTTCCGGGTTCTCACCGTGCAGCAGGTGCAGCGCGTGACGCCGCACCTGGTGCGCATCACGCTCGCGGGCGACGATCTCGAAGGCTTCCATAGCCCGGGCTTCGACGACCACGTGAAGCTGTTCCTGCCCGATGCCGCCACCGGAGCGCTGCGCCTGCCCCGGGCCACGCCCGACGGCATGGTCTGGCCCGAAGGCGCCAAACCCGTCATGCGCGACTACACGCCCGGCGCATACGACGCCGCGGCGCGCACGCTGCAGCTGGACTTCGCGCTGCACGATGCCGGCCCGGCCACGCAATGGGCACTGCAGGCCGCGCCGGGCCAGCAGGTGGGGCTGGGCGGGCCGCGCGGCTCGTACATCCTGCCCACGGGGTTCGACGTGCACCTGCTGGTGGGCGACGACACCGCACTGCCCGCCATCGCACGGCGGCTGGCCGAGCTGCCCGCCGCCGCCCGTGCCATCGTCGTGGCCGAGGTGGACAGCGCGGCCGACCAGGTGCCGCTGGCCAGTGCCGCCACGCTCGACGTGCACTGGGTCCATCGCCAGGCCGGCGCAGCGCCAGCCGATGCCTTGCTGGCGCGTGCGGTGGCCGCGCTGCATCTGCCGCCGGGCGAAACCCATGCCTGGGTGGCGGCCGAGTCGGCCAGTGCCAAGGCCGTGCGCCACCACCTCGTGAAGGAACGCGGCCTGGCGCCACGCCGCGTCAAGGCCTCGGGCTACTGGCGCCGTGGCAGTGAGGGCACGCACGACACGCACGAGGACTGACGGACGGCGGCGGCACCTGCCATGCAAACGGGGCCCCGCAGGGCCCCGTTTGCATGGCGACAGGGTGCTGGCGTCACTCCACCTTCACACCGCCGGCCTGGATCACCGTGCGCCAGCGCGCGATCTCGGTCTCGATCAGTTTGGCGAACACCTCGGGCGGATTGGGCGTGGGCTCCGCGCCTTCGGAAGACAGCTTGGACGAAATCTCGGGCGAGGACAGCAGTTCGTTGATCTGCCTGTTGAGCTTGGCGACGATGGCCGGCGGCGTGCCGGCCGGCGCCACCACGCCGTACCACTGGTCGGCCTCGAAACCGCTGTAGCCGCTCTCGGCCACGGTGGGCAGATCGGGCACGGCCTTCACGCGGCGCGGCGATGACACCGCCAGCGCGCGCAACTGCCCCGCCTTCACCTGCGCGATCACGGCCGGCACGCCCGTGAACATCAGCTGGATCTGGCCCGCGATCAGGTCGTTGACGGCCGGGCCCGTGCCCTTGTAGGGCACATGCTGCATCTGGATGCCGGCCTGCAGCTTGAGGTACTCGGTGGCGATGTGGGCCGCGCTGCCGTTGCCGCCCGAACCGTAGTTGAGCTTGTTCGGGTTGGCCTTGGCATAGGCGATCAGCTCGGTGATGTTCTTCGCCGGCACCGACGGATGAATCACCAGCACGTTGGGCACGCGCGCCACCCAGGCCACGGCCTGGAAGCTCTTGATCGGGTCGTAGGGCAGGCGCGAGTAGAGCGACGGCGTCACCGCCAGCGTGCCGATGTGGCCCATGAGCAGCGTGTAGCCGTCCGCCGGCGCCTTGGCCACCTTGTCGGCGCCGATGCTGCCGCCGGCGCCCGGCACGTTGTCGGGCACCACCGACTGTCCCCACAGGGCGCTGAGCTGCTGGCCGATGGTGCGGCCCAGGATGTCGGTGGAGCCACCCGGCGTGAACGGAATCACCAGCCGCACGGTCTTGTTGGGATAGCCGGCCGCCGCATCCTGTGCAAGGGCGCCGGACGATGGCAGCAGGCCGGCGGCGGCGGCCGCGAGCAGGCGGGTGTTGAAGGTGCGGCGGTCGCTCGCGCGATCTCCTTGAGTGCGCGTAGCGGCGCGGCCAGGCCTGGCGGTCATGGTTGTCTCTCCGTTTCGGGTTGATGTGTTGTCGTGGTTCCGGCGCCGGCGCGCATCGGCGCGCGGGTGCTCCACCCCCGGCCAGTATCCATCGCGCGCGCATCGCCTGCCCGCGATGGCCTTGCGCACCGGCCTTCTGGTGTTGCGTTCTGCTTATCGCCGGTAGCGCGCCGCTTCCAGGCCGACCTGCCGGAGTGCTGTCAGTACACCCTCGCACGCCGACGACGGCAGGGCTTGCGCGCGTTGCGCGATGCCGATGGGGCGTTCGGTGCCGGCGATCGGCTCCGACAGATGCACCAGCAGCCCGGCCTCCACGTCGGCATGCACCTGCAGCGGCGACAGCAGCGCCACATGGTCGCCCGAGAGCAGCACCGACCGCACCACCGGCGCGCTGTGGCCGCGCAGCGAGAGGTGGGGTGGCCGCAGGCCCGCCTCGGCGAACAGGCGGCTGAACGCCGCCTCGGCCGGCGTGCCCGGCAGCGGCCCCACCCACGGATGACGCGCCATCTGACGCAGCGAGGGGCGGCGGCGCTGCGTGGCCAGCGGATGGCCGCTGCGCGCGACGGCCACGAATCGGTCGACGAAGAGGGTTTCCTCGCGCAGGTCGGGTGGCAGCGCACTGCCACGCAGCGGACCGACGACGAAATCCACCTCGGCCGCGCGCAGCATGCGGCGCAGCGATTCGTAGGTGCCGTCCTTGACAGTGATGTCCAGCCGGGGCTGCGCGCGCAGGGCCAGCGTCACCGCACGTGGCACCAGCACGTCACCGGCCATGGGCAGCGCGCCGATCACCACCTGGCCGCCGGACTGCCTCTGGCCACGGCGCGCCAGCTCTTCATGGCCGATGCGCAGCTCGGCCAGCGCCTGCTGCGCATGCAGCAGCAACCATTGCCCCGACTCGTTGAGACGCGCACCGACGCGCGTGCGCTCGAACAGAGGCAGCCGCGCCAGATGTTCCAGCTTGCGCAGCGCCTGGTGCAGCGCGGGCTGCGACAGGCCCAGGCTTGCCGCCGCCGCGCTCTCCGACGAATGCTCCGCGCGTGCCACCAGTGCGCGCAGCAGGCCGTCGGTGACCAGCCGGGGCAATGCGTCGACAGACGCCGGCGCGCCACGCACGCGCAGGCCGGCCGACGCCGCATGCAGCACCTGCTGGGCGCGCAGCACACGCTCCACCAGCACCGCCGCTTCGGGCGTGGCCACCATGCCGCGCGTGTCACGCTCGAACAGTTGCACCTCCAGCATCGACTCAGCGGCCTGGATGCCACGCGTGACGGACGAGGTGGATTGATGCAGCGCCCGCGCCGCGCCGCTGGCGCTGGCGTGCGTGGCGGCTGCGGCCACGGCGCGCAGGAGGCGGAGCGGAACGGCGTTCATGGTGGGCGCCGGGATCATGCCGTGGCCGCGCGGGTTCATTCATAGGGTGTGCCCCGATCCGGGGCCCGCCACCGTTGGGCGCCACCGCGGCGCACTGTGGAGGTGCCTGCGAAGTTGTCCCGCCTTTGTGTGGACAACTTTGTGGAAATGCGTCGGATGGTTGTGCTGGAACGAGCACCGGCGCGGGCTGGCACCGCATTGCCTGCGAAATGAGCAGCGGACAAAACCGCCGGGCCCGGGCGGGATGTGCCGCATTCCGGTGCACCACGATGTGCCGTCGCTGGCATGGAATTTGTATGAAGAACTGATAATTCGTGTGAAATTCCGTCTTCGATGCGCTCTGTCTCTGCCCTCGCCTGCCTCGCACTCGCCACCCCTGCACTCGCATGGGCCCAGGCGCCGACCGGCACCCGCGAGCTCGAAGCCGTCACCGTCAAGGGCGAATCGCTCGCCGCCAGCCGCGACCAGCCCTACAGCGTCCAGGCCTTCGGCCGCGACGAGTTCCGGGAGCGACAGGCGACGCAGGTCGAGCAGTTGTTCCGCGAAGTGCCGGGCATGGAAGTGCGCGGGCTGGGCTACGGCGGCGTGGCCAACTCGATCACGCTGCGCGGCTTTTCGGGCGGCGGGCACGGTGGCGACATCGGCTTCGCGATCGACGGCATTCCGCTCAACGAAGCGTCGAGCCATGCCGACGGCTATGCCGACCTCAACGTGCTGGTGCCGCTGGAGCTGTCGTCCATGAAGGTGTACCGCGGCCCGGTGTCGGCGCTGTATGGAAACTACAACCGCGCGGGCGTCGTGTCCTTCGAGTCGCGCAAGGGCGGCCGCTACCGCGATCTCGACTTCAAGCTGGGCGACCACGGCACGCTGGACTTGCAGGCCGCCTTCGGCGGCCACGCGGGTGCCGAGGGCGGCGGCATCGCGCTGAACGCCGCGGTGCAGCTCTACCGCACCGACAGCTGGCGCGAGCAGTCGGGCAACCAGCGCGGCACTGTCGCGCTGCGCGGCGCGATGCAACTGGCGCCGGGCACGCAACTGGCACTTTCCACGCGCCTGCACGCGGCCCGCGCCGACACCGCCTCGGTCATCACGCAGGCGCAACTCGACAACCGCGACCTCTACGCGCGCAAGAACCCCAACGTGCAGAACGACAGCGCCGACAAGAATTTCGCCACGCTGCGCGCCGACCTTTCGCACGCGATCACGCCAGACCTCAAGCTGCTGGCCTTCGCCTACGGTACGCAGCAGGACTTCCGCCGCTCGTTCACGCGCCTGACCAACGCCACCACCTGGCAGCAGCGCGAAGAAGCCTACGACCGCGACGTGATGGGCGTGGGCCTCAACCTCAACGGCAGCCATCGCCTGGCAGGCCGGCCGCTCACCTGGGTGGCCGGCATCGAGCGCTATTCCGAAGACACCCACTACACCTATGCCGACGCGCTGGCCAACGGTGTCTTCACGCCCACCACGACCACCGCCGGCGTGGCTGGCGGCAGCGGCACGCTCAACCGCCTGCTGACCACACGCACCGACTCGCTCTTCGCGCAGGGCGAATGGGCCTTGCACCCGCTGCTGCGCCCCAGCGTGGGCGTGCGCCACGACCGCGTGGGCGGCGGTTGCGCGGTGCGCGGCCTGGAGACACGCACCGGCGCCAGCGCGCAGTGCAACGACATGCAGGATTTCCACGTCACCACCCCCAAGCTGGGCGTGCGCTCGACCTGGCTGCCCGGCGTACTGCAAGCGCGCGCCAGCGTGGCCGAAGGCTTCGCACTGCCGGGCGACGCGGCCAAGTTCACGGCCGGGCTCGCCGTGAAACCGACCACGTTCCGCCAGCGCGAACTGGGCCTCACGTTCACGCCCGGCGAGTCCTGGCTGATCGACCTGGCGCACTTTCGCACCGACAGCCGGGACGAGGTGGCGCTGGCCGATCCGGCCACGCTCACCTACGCCAACGTGGGCAGCACACGTCGCCAGGGGCTCGAAGCCGAGATCCGCTTCATGCCCTCGGAGATGTTCGAGTTCACCGCCGCGCTGGCACGCGTGCGCACGGCGGTGCGCGCCAGCCTGCCCACCACGCCCTGGCTCGTGGACTCGGAGATCACAGGCGTGCCCCGGTACCTGGCCACATTCACGGCTACGGTGCGCCCGATGGCCGGCCTCGCGCTCACGGCCATCGCGCGCTCGCTGGGCCGCTATGCGATCTCGCAGCCTTCGGCCACCACGCCGGCCGCGTACTACGGCGGCTACCGCACGATCGACATCATGGCCAGCTACGACGTGCGCGGCAGCGCCGCCTCGCCGCCAGGCGCGAAGTCGCAGCGCTACTACGTGCAGGTGGGCAACCTCACCGACCGCCGCTACGCCACCTCGGCCGGCATCACGGGCGGCACCCGCACCTACAACCCCGGCGCGCCGCGCAGCTTCACGCTGGGCACCTCGCTGCAGTTCTGACCTCCACCCTTCACCGCCCACGACATGACACACACCTTCCTGCGCCGCGCCGGCGCCGCACTGCTGACCGCCGCCGTGTCAGCTGGGGCC